>JBGCFB010000225.1:0-14694 GCA_045106685.1 Bacteroidia bacterium
AATGTGTAAAAATCTCCACTTTCTACCTTGCACTATGATCTTTGAACTCCATAATGCTCGGTAGTGTAATGGCAACACGCAAGACTTTGACTCTTGCACTACAGGTTCGACTCCTGTCCGAGCATCAAGTCAGCATGCGTACATGAGTGCAGCGTTCAGAATACATGATATTAGAGGTACAAAAAACTTCTAATTTTTCTACTCTGAACTCGGATCTCATATACTCAAGAAACGGTGTCTTTAGTTTAACGGGTAAAACGCCTCACTGTGAATGAGGAAAACAGAGTTCGAGCCTCGAAGACACCCTACACACTCATTGCATTCGAGTACATGAGTGCAGCGTAGAGATATTAGAAGTTGAAGAAAAATACTTCTCACATCTCTACGCTGAACTATGATCTCATGTACTCAAAGAATTAACCGCCTTCCAGTCGGTCATCTGCTTATGAAATGCGTCATAGGCGGAGTACACCTTCGCGGCCAATGGATCAGCAGCGGTAAGTTCACCGATCACATCTTTGGTGATCGTGCGTAGGGCGTTCAGCGTGTCTTCGCTGAAGGTGCGAATCTCGGTCTGTTTTTCGCTGCGAATTTTTTGTAAAAAAACATTGTTCTGAGCTTCGAATTCGCAGAGCGTCCAGATGTTGAGGCGGGCGCATGCTGTACGCACGATTTCCTGCAAGTCAGCAGGAAGTTCCTCAAAGCGCTCCTTATTGATAAATATCTCCAATGCCGTTCCTGGCTCATGCCAGCCCGGAGCATAATAGTATTTGGCGATGTCGGCAAAGCCCATTTTGTAATCGTGATAAGGCCCGATCCACTCCGTGGCATCGATAACGCCTGTCTCCAGATTGGTGTAGATTTCACCTCCCGACATCGTGACCGATGAGCCGCCAGCTTTTTCCACGACCTTTCCTCCCAAACCCGGAATACGCATTTTCAAGCCTTTGAAGTCTTCAATGCTATTGATTTCCTTATTAAACCAGCCGCCCATTTGCACGCCTGTATTTCCGCCAAGAAATGGCTGAATATTGAACGGAGCATAGACCTCCTCCCAAAGCGCCTGCCCACCGCCGGAATATATCCAGGCGTTGACATGCTGAGCGCTCATTCCGAAAGGAACCGAAGCAAAAAACTGCGCCGCAGGCGATTTCCCTGCCTGATAGTATGCCGCGCCTGAACCGATATCAGCCGAGCCTGCGCTTACTGCATCAAACGCTTCCAAGGCCGGAACGAGTTCGCCACCGCCGTAGACGCGAATCTTGATACGACCATTACTCATCTGCTCGATCCACTTGGCCAAAAGGTTGGCCCCTTCGCCCAGAGCTGGAAAGTTCGGTGGCCAGGTGGTGACCATTTTCCACTTGAAAGTACGTGTGTCAGATGAAGCGGCCTGCGTGGCCCCGCCTCCTTTGCTACAAGCCGCAAGTACCGAGCCGCCGAGGGTCGCCAGGCCCGCATTGCGCAGGAATTGTTTTCTGTTCATGGAGTGAAACTACGGATTCTTCACTTCAATATTAACCGTAGTGCCCGTCTCAGGCCGCGCATCGATGTCCAGCTCGCCACCCAATATGGCAACGCGTGCTTCGAGCGTTTTTAAACCCAACGACTTTTTCGCTTTCACGTCTCCCCAGTCAAAACCCTTTCCGTCATCCTCTACTAAAAGATTGATCTGTTCAGGTTCGATGACGAGTTGGATAAGGGCAGTGTCGGCATCTGCATGCTTGCGGATATTGTTGCAAAGCTCCTGCACGATACGGTAAATCATCAGTTTTTCCTGATCGCTCAGGCGTGCGTCCGAGCCAAAGTATTGGAGTTGAGTTTCCGTGCCATGATCATTGAGTTGGGCGACAATATCGGCCAGGGCCGCCTGCAGGCCGAGCCTGTCCAGACTTACCGGCATCAGGTCTTGCGCGATGCGCTGCACTTCCTGATTGATATCATCGAGGAGTTTGTTTGTTTTGATCGTTGCTTCGGCGGCGAGGTGAGGCTTGTTGGCGCGTATTTGCGAATAGGACTTGAGCGAGGCCAGCGCTCCTCCCACGCCATCGTGTAGATCTTGCGCGATGCGTTTCCGCTCCTGCTCCTGCCCTTCGACCATGGCATTATAACTGGCGAGATGGAGCGCTTGCTGCGATTCTCGTTCTTTTTGTTTTGAAAAAAGGCGGAGCAAGCGAAGGCGACTTTGGAACAATACAAAAATACCCGCCGCCAATATGAGCAGTACAACCGAGCTCACGAGCCACTGATTACGCTGGCGTGTGCGTTGGATAAGCGCGGTGCTTTTCTTTTCCGTATCGTACTTCACTTCCAGCTCTGCCACGCGCGCCAGGCTTTCTTCTTGCTTGAGACTATCCCGCAGATTTGATGCTAACTCCAGTGAGTGAAAAGCTTCTTCCTGGTGCCCGGCTTGTTTATGCGTCTGGTAAAGCGCCATCTCGGTATGCCATACTTTTCCCGGCATATTCGCCTTTTGATAGAATAATTTAGCCCGTTTATATACCTCTATTGCTTCCTGAACCTTACCTTGTTCAGCATATGTTATCGCAAGATTGGTAGCATGAAGCCCGGCAAAGTAAAATTTACCCTTTGCTTCAGCATCATTCATTACCTTCTTTAAGGTAGGCGAAATGTCTTTCTTTTCGATCAGGTTTGAGAGGGAAGAGTGTGTCGGGGACTGGGCTTCTAGATCCCAGGGATCAGGACTTTTCTGGATGGCCTGTATGCGTTCGATGCTGTGAGCATACAGCTCCGTATTGCCTGCAAGGAGACTGGCATTGGTCATAAGATAGAGGAGAAAACCTTTCTGCGCTTTGCTCGCGTTGGACGCCTCCATTCCTTTCCAGGCGCGTTCTGCCTCGGTACAGGCTTTGTCGTATTCCCCTATACTTACATACAAAGAGGTTTTAATCTTATTAATATTCCATTTCTCATTTTCTCTATCAAAGGCGGAGAGGCTTTTGTCTGCCAGATTGAGATATACGATCGCAGAGTCGAATAATTCCAACTGCTTAAATGTGATAGCGGTCGCCAGGTATACATCGGGGAAAAACTGCTTGCGAACAGCGGAAGAACAGTCTTGTCCGAGATGATGAAGTGCGCGCTTTTGCCAACGGATCGCTCCCTGATAATCTTCATTGACAAGATTGATGCTTCTGGAAATCAAAAAGCTTGCTTCTGCCATGCCGTCGTGATTGTGAAGGCTATCGGCGATATGATACGCGTTTTCGCTAAAGTATTGGCAGCTGTCAAGGTTCTTGATCCCATAGTGGCGCGCAAGGTTTAGCGCGGCCTTGAGTTTAGTCTCGTTTATTGGGTTTTGATCAAAAAGCGTGCGCCAGCTTGCTGGTTTCTGGGCAGAGCTGTGCATACAAAATATCGCTAGGCCAACAGCCAGCAAAAGGCTGCGCAGCATCTGTTTCGTGACACTGCTCATGACTTTGCCAACAGGTTATGCTCTACTGCTATCCGCACCAGTCCCGCAGTATTGCGGACGTTGAGTTTGTTGAGTAAGCGCCTACGATGGGTTTCGATGGTGTCTGCACTCAGCGATAATTTAGCTGCTATTTCTTTGGATGTATATTCGTCTAAAATAAGTTCCAATACCTCTTTTTCACGGCGAGACAAAGCAGGAAAAATGGTCGGAGAAGCATGCGAAGTGGTTTGTGCAAAATTGTTGATCAATAGATGCGTGATGCGCTTGCTTATATATTGCTCTCCTTTATGGACTGATTTAATAGCTGAAATGATCTCCTCGTGTTCTGCATTTTTTAATACATATCCCTTCGCTCCAGACTGTAAAAGCGATTTGATCATACTAATCTCCTGACGCATACTGAGGATCACTACGCCCACCTGAGGGAAGCGTTCCGTAATAATTTTACACGCTTCAATTCCATTCATATTCGGCATTTCCAGATCGAGCAGTACGATATCCACAGGTTCTGCTGTGAGCATATCGATCAGGATCGCACCATCTTTTGCCACTCCTTTGAGTGTTATATCGGCCACATCGTCCAGGACCATGCGCAGGCCGTCCGTGACGATGGGGTGATCATCTGCAATATAGATGGCGATTTTTTTCATATGCCTAAAATAAGCAACCTCCTGCTAATAAAGCCTTTTTTGGTAAGTATTTGGACCAAATACGTGCCTGACGCCAAAGGGCGATCAAGGTCAATGGTCGTTCTTCCTTCAGCAGAAAAGGAAGGGCTTCTTTGCGTTAGCACTCGGCGCCCATGCGCATCCAGGATAGCGATCTCCAGCGATTCGGAGTGCTGCATTTCGAATAATTGAATATGGAGACGGGTGCCGGATAATGGGTTTGGATAAATGGAAAACTGTGCGTTTCCGGTATTTTCAAACAAGACTTTTCGAGGAGAAGAAAGAAAGCTCTCCCCGTCAAAATCTGTCCAGCGAAGTCGATACCAGGACACGCCGTCCAGTGGATCATAATCGCCGAACGAATAGTGCTGTTCGTCATGGCTGTCGCCTTGACTCAGCACTGTTCCCAAGAGTTCAAAAGATGACCCGTCGATGGACCGCTCAATAGAGAAGTAGTGGTTGTTTTGCTCCTCGGCGCTAGTCCAAAGAAGCATCACAGACGCAGGCTGAGCGATTGCATCGAAGCGGATCATATTGAGTGAAAGAGGTGTGATAGGAACGCCTGCAGAGCCGTCGCAGGCAAAGCCGTCATTCTGGCCACCACCATATAGTTGGGCCATGGACTCGCCGGTGATAGCAGTGCGGGCAGGAAGTTTATCGCAGGCGAAGCCGTCGTTCTCACCACCGCCATAGAGCTGAGCCATGGACTCGCCGGTGAGTGAGGTTCGTGCATCGAGCTTGTCGCAGGCAAAGCCGTCGTCGAGGCCGCCACCATATATAGCAGCCATCGATTCTCCTGAGAGGGCGCTTTTCGCAATCATTCTGTCGCAGGCGAAGCCATCGTCCTGCCCACCGCCGTATAACTGGGCCATGGATTCACCTCCGAGGCTACTTTTGGCAACCATGCTGTTGCAGGCGAAGCCGTCGTCTTGTCCACCGCCGAACATCACGCTCAGCGATTCGCCTGAGAGGGCGCTTTTTCCTATAGCCTTATTGCAGGCAAAACCATCGTTCTGACCGCCGCCGAACATGACAGCCATGGACTCACCAGATAACGCACTCTTGCCAACGGTTTTACCTATGCCAAAACCGTCGTCCTCGCCTCCGCCGTATTGAGCAAGCAAGGTCGATGAGTACATGAGTAAGAGCACAAGACTCCAAAGTATTTTAGTATTCATGATTAATATGCATTTATGGTGCAGTGCGTACCCCACGGAAACCTCTATAATCACGGCCGATATTGTTATCTATTCCCGGCACATTAACCGCATCATTACGACTTGCTACACACAAATATTCAACACGGTCGAGATACGATCCACCTCTTCCGCCTATACCTCTCAGCCCAGGCCAATTTGTAACAGTACCAAATCCTAACCCATTGATAATTCCATTTCCGTGTGCTCCTGTATAGCGCCTCCCGTCGGGATGGCCGACTAACACTGTCACATCCAGCAAATTTCCACTTAACTCCATGATACCAAAATAGCTTCCGCCTGTCTCCTCACTATTTTGGGTACGTGCGCTTGCCGCAAAGATTCCGCAGCGCATAGGGCCCCATTTTGTCGAATCCACGCTTTCTCGATTATTAGCATTACCAATGTTGGTAGCGGGGTTAATGATTCGTTCGCTTGCCAAGCCTGCATTCGATAAACGATATGGTATTTCATTCATGGTGACGCCTCCCCAGGCATACTCACCTGTGAGTGCTGTAGTAGAACCCCTGCAGGCTTTTGTAAACTCTAATTCGGTCATAAACCGTAAGCAAGCCCAATCCAAATATGCCGCCATATCTAAGTGCGAAACAAAATTCATAGGCACATGCGGAAAAGTCGTTGTGGCAGGGTTGTTACCAGATACCCACGAAACCCCATTTCGCGCCTCTACATTATCTGAGTTTTTCCTCAAAGCGCCTGTTATATCTCGGTTCGTCTTTTGGGTAAGGGTGAGGAGATTGAAAAAGCTGAGCCATTGCTCCTGACTAACTTCGTACTTCATACAGTAAAAAGCATCGTAGCCTTTGGGAAATTGAGCAGGAATAGATCCTTGATCACCCCAACCACTATAGTATAAATTCCCATTAGTAGTACCTACAGTGATGGCTGCTTCTGAGCTGATGGTATAGGTATCAGAGAGGTTAGGATAGGTATAAAACTTGCTTCTTTCCAGAAGTGTATTATTGGCTGGGGAGCCTAGTTGAAAGGCTCCTTGCGGGACATGAACCATTTCGATGGCGAAGACTTTTACATCAACCAAGTCGCTATTGGCAACGCCGTTTGAGGCATAGTTCCAGCGCAGTTGCACGTTTTGCAAACTAATATCACCTGAGCCTTCTGTGGAACGGTATAGATACACTCCATTGCCGCTATTAAAAACAGCGGCCTCCTGATTGTCACCTTTGACGGTGTAGCCTGAGGGCGCATTGTGGCCATCATTATTGCCGTCCACATAGTTGAGTGCTGCATGCTGCCATTCGCCTTTATTTTTGCGGTATTTGACAAAAACCCATGCCGCGTCCCAGTTAGAAGGGCCTACCGAAATGCGCCAGGAGTTATCCCATGCAAGGTCAAACTCAACCATCGTAAAACCCTGACTTGTGTTTTGGCCAGTGAGCGAGATATTGCTTACCTGGATATTATTGGCGTGTGAGGGAGCTATGATACACAGCAAGAGTATGCCGATATATGTATGGAGGTATTTCATGATGGTTTTTATCTAAAAAATATCATACCACTAGAGATTAAGAATATTTACCACCGATTACACACAGATTCTAATGGGTTCTGTGCATTTCTGTGAAAATTTTGTGGTGAAATGTCTAGTAGTAAGCATTATCACGATTGGGTTGCTGCCACCTCTGTCAGCGCTTCACCACAATGCTTAAAGCGCTGACAGAGGTTAGCAACCGCTACAAAATCAACCGTGATAATCATTAGTATGAAAAAATATATAAGCTTTATGGAGCGGTGCGTACGCCTCGGAAGCCAGCCTCCCACAAACCTTGAAATCCTCCATATCCACGACTAGCAACGCGCAACCAGCGAGTATCAGAATCATATGATCCTCCTTTAGGCATATAGCCATTTCCATTGCTATCTGGCCAGCCAGGTTGATCATGGGCTCCATTTGAACCTAAAATTCCATTTCCATGCGAACCGTCATAATTTCGTCCATCCAGTGTAAATACAGTGACAACTGCTTCAAATACATTTCCACTTAACTCCATAATACCGTAATAGCTAGCACCCGTTTCTTCACGGTTGGGATGCGAAGCGCTCGCCGCAAAAATGCCACAACGCATAGGCCCTTCATCAAGTGAATCCGTAGTACTCGCATAGTTAGCATTGCCGATATGAACACCTGTTGAGCTGATAGTCTCTGACTCTGTTCCTTGATTAACCATCGTATAGCGAGAATCATATAGACTCGCACTTCCCCAGGCATACTGATTGGCAACGGCTGGCAAAGGACCTCGGCAGGCCTTGGAAAACTCAAACTCACTCATAGATCGTAAGCAGGCCCAGTCAAGGTAAGCGTCTATATCAAATGTTATTACAAACGACATAGCGACCTGGGGAAGGCTGGTGCTGGCATCATTGCCTTGACCTATCCATGAAACACCATTTCTATTTCTTACGGTATCAGCTCCTTTTTTAGTGTTGCTTGTAATATCTCTGGCAGGTTTTTGTTGAGCTGTCAAAAGGTTAAAAAAGCTAACCCACTGCTCCTGAGAGGTCTCGTATTTCATGCAATAAAATGCGTTATAACCTTTGGGGTAAGCTTGCGGAATGGTGATACCAAAGACAAAATTATTCTCCATTGCAAGACTACCATTTGTATTCCCAAGAGGGATAGCCGCTTCAGAACTAATAGTATATGCACGATCAAGGTCAGGGAACGTATAAAACTTCTGAGGTTCCAGTGCAGGGGAATTGCCCGTGGAGCCTACCTCAAAAGCGCCCTGGTTTACGTACACCATTTCAATGGCAAAGACTTTAACACTGATAATATCGCTACTACTGATTCCATTGGCGGCATAATTCCAGCGTAATTGTACATTCTTGAGGTCTATATTACCCGAGCCATCGGCAGCGCGATAGACAAAGACACCATTCGCGGTATTCAGGAAGTTGGTTTGCTGTGAGTCGCCTTTTACTACAAATCCGGCAGGCACAATATGGCCATCATTGTCCCCATCCACATAGTTGAGGGCGGCATGCTGCCAGGGGCCAGTATTGACCTGATATTTGACAAAAACCCAGGCCGCGTCCCAATTCGATGGCCCTACCGAAATGCGCCAGGAATTGTCCCAACTGAGGTCGAACTCAACCATGCTAAAACCCTGCGCAGGATTGGAGCTGGCAATATTGGTATTACTCACCTGGATATTGTTGGCACGGACTTGTCCTATGCTGCACAGCATCAGGAGGAAGATATATAGAGGTATGTATTTCATGATGATTTGTATAAAAAAGCTGGAGATGATTTAGGGAGCCGTGCGTACACCTCGGAATCCCACTTTCTCATCCATAATAAAGGTGTCAGAAAATCGCCGGTTTGCTATACATGAACCCTTTTTTGCCCAATAAAATGCTCCTCCCCTTAATCCTAAATTCAGACTTGACCAACGAAATACCGTCCCGTATCCCAATGCATTGATGATGCCGTTACCATGGGCGCTCGTATAATTTCGCCCATTGGGAGAGCTTGCTCTCGCAACAGCTTCAAAAAGATTCCCACTCATTTCCATGATTCCATAATAGCTTCCTCCTGTTTCTTCTCTGTTGGTTGTGTTTGCGCTGGCAGCAAATACTCCGCACCTGAGAGGGCCATAATTTCTTGCGGAAAAGTTTTCTATGTTGACGGCATTGCCAACATTGGTCCCTGGATTACTGATTAGCTCATCTGCAGTGCCTGGGTTCAGAAGTGTGTATTGGTAGTTCTGTTGAATCCTTGAACTTCCCCATGCAAATTCTCCAGTGACAGCAGGGAGTGGCCCACGACATGCTTTAGTAAATTCGAATTCGCTCATATACCTCAAGCAAGCCCAGTCAAGGTATGACGATGTTTCTACTTGAGAGACAAAGTTGATGGGCACGAAGGGATTGGTTGTTGTCGCATCACCACCAGCTGGGTCCCATGATACTCCATTCCTTGCAATGGCAAAGTCACTGCCTTTTCTATTTGGGGCTGTTACATCCAGGTTTACTTGCTGAGTAGGCGTAAGCAGGTTAAAGAATGCAAGCCATTGTTCCTGACTTACCTCATATTTCATGCAATAAAAGGCATCATAACCTTTCGGGTATCCGGCAGGGATAGGCCCCCCTCGATCTCCATATTGACTATAGTATAAGTTTCCATTGCTGGTGCCGACGGTGATTGCAGCCTCAGAGCTTACCGTGTATGGATCTGAAAGATTGGGATATCGATAAAACTTGCCCTCCTCAAGGGTGTCAAGGGGAGCGGGCGACCCCAATTCAAAGGCTCCCTGAGGCACATATACCATCTCGATGGCAAAGACTTTTACATCAACCAGGTCGCTATTTGCGACGCCGTTTGAAGCATAATTCCAGCGCAATTGCACATTTTGCAGGCTTACCTTACCCGAGCCGTCGGTAGAGCGATAGAGATACACGCCGTTGGCGCTATTCACGACCGTTGATTGCTGATTATCGCCTTTGATGGTGTAGCCAGAGGAAATGTTGTGACCGTCATTATTGCCATTGACATAGTTGAGGGCAGCGTGTTTCCATTCGCCATTATTGACACGGTATTTGACAAAAACCCACACAGCGTCCCAGTTCGAAGGCCCAACGGATATGCGCCAGGAGTTATCCCACGACAGATCAAACTCCACCATGGTAAAGCCCTGAGCCGTGTTTTGGCCCGTGAGGGAGATGTTATTGACCTGGACATTATTGGCCAGGAGGCTACTGCTTAGCCATAGCCCGAGGATGCCGATAAGGAGGAGAAGATTTTTCATGTGTACCAGTGCTTAAGTATCTGGTTACAAGATTAGGCTTCATCGCTGCAGGGATTTTCACGGAAAGCGGTCAAATTTAAAATTCACGGTTTTCTGTTAGGCCTGTCACCAAATCAGGTTTGGTATCATTCCGGCTCGCATAGCTGGGAATTATCAATTATGGAGGCTCTTGATATTACGCTGAAACACAGACATAAATCATGTGTCACCCCGGAGTTTTTCTGATCGAAGAGAAGAAAAATATCCGGGGCCTTCAGCTTGTGAAGCGAAGCTTTGAAACCGCGAGAGCCTTCAGCTCAAAGGCAGGAGACCCCGGCTCTCCAAAAATTGCTTCACAATTTTCCTCGTCCGGGGTGACGCACCTTTTCAGGTGCAAGGTTCCGCCTATATTAATAAATACTCGAGATGGTAGCCCATTTAAGACTCACGCTAAAAAACTTCAAGCGTAAACTTGAAACTATTCCTCCGAAAGTTTGGTCAATAGCACAAAGCCCACTAGTTTTGTCAACGCTAAGCCCAGGTGGCGGAATTGGTAGACGCGCTGGTCTCAAACACCAGTGGGGCAACCCGTGCCGGTTCGACCCCGGCCCTGGGTACAAAAGCCAACAGATCGAAAGATTTGTTGGCTTTTTCCTTTTAAAAAAATAGCCTGTAGCTTTGGCTTCATTCTCCAATCTTTCACGTTCCTATGGTACAACTGATCAAAGACCTGCTCCAGACTTATCATGATTCACCGGAAGTGTCGCCGCTTATTCATCGGCAGGGCATGGCGCTTTATCTCAATGGGCAGGTGACAAGTTTGTCGCAGGGACCTACGCAGTCCACTTTTGGGGTGAGTGATACACATCAGGATTTTGAGACGCGCATAGTCAAAGACTCAGGAGAACACCTTGTGGTGGGCTGTACCTGTAGAGCCAAAGGTGTCTGTTCGCATCGAATAGCGGCCCTTCAGCACTTTGCCGATGAGCTTTCTCGTACAGAAGCGCCGAACGATATAGGAAAACAATACACCCGTGAGGGGATGATCCAGCGTGTGCTGGAGGAACGTAAGAGCAAGGCATTGAAAGCGGAATACCGCATGGAACTGTCGGATAACAAGCATGGTCCACATCTCCTGCATACTGAGCGCGACATTACGTATTCGCTTACCATGCGTGACTTTGGTGAGGAACAAGGCTACTGCTCCTGCCCAGACTTTCGGGCCAACAAACTCTGTACCTGCAAGCACCTTATGTATGCCTTTCGCTACATGAAGCAACATACGCCGGACTTTGTAACACAGGACCAGGATTATCCTTTTGTGGAAATCTACCTTGATCCTCAGCGTGACTATCAGATAGCCTGGTATCACAGTGGTGAGCTGAGCGCAGCAATGGGAGCTATGTTGGATGCTTTTTTTGACGAAAACCACCTCCTCCCAGAAAATCAGTACCAGGACTTTTTGAACTTCTTGGATCAAGCCGAAGAACACAAGCAGTTTTTGATACGCCCAGAAGTATTGACGACACTGGAATCCTTTTTTAACAAAAAAGCACTCGAACAAATAGCCAAAGAATCAACTATCGACTATAGCCTTATTAAAGCCGATTTGTACCCTTACCAAAAGGAAGGTGTTGAATTTGCCGCGTTTAAGGAAGGGGTGATTATAGGCGATGAGATGGGTTTGGGAAAAACGCTTCAGGCGATTACGGCTGCCATTATAAAAAAGGAAGTTTTTGGTTTTAAGCGCACGCTTGTCATCTGCCCTGCCTCTCTTAAAGATCAATGGAAGCAGGAGATTGAAAAGTTTTCCAACGAAAAAGCATGTGTTATTGAAGGCTTCCCTGAAGATCGTGCGGAACTGTATCGCAGTGCGGAGGAGTATTTTCTTATTCTAAATTATGAAACTGTTCTCCGTGATGCAGGTGAAATCAATAAGTATAATACCGATTTCATTATCCTCGATGAGGCCCAGCGCATCAAAAATTACGAAACGCGCACGGCACATGCAGTAAAATCGCTCAACAAAAAACATTGTCTGGTCATCACCGGAACGCCTATCGAAAATCGCCTGATTGACCTCTTTTCAATCGTAGAATTTATTGACCCTTATTTTCTGGCACCGCTCTGGGAATTCAGTTATCAACACTGCTTTTTTGATGAATACAAAAAGAACAAAATCACAGGCTATTACAATCTCCAATCGCTTAAAAAGCGCCTAAAGCCTATTCTCCTACGCCGCACCAAACAAGAAGTACTCAAACAGCTCCCCAATCTCACGGAGTCCAATGTACCAGTAGAACTGCATCCAGTTCAGGCGGAATATCATGCCAGTTATGCTCAGGGAATCGCGCGTCTTGTTCGCAAAAAATTCCTCACTCCTTATGACCTGCGTCGCCTTCAGTTACTTCTGATGAATATGCGGATGGTCTGTGATTCGTCTTTTTTGGTGGATAAAGAAAGCTACCACTCTCCCAAACTCACCGAACTGCGCCATATCCTTATCCATAAGCTCGACCTTCGCAACAGTGACCGCAAGGTGATCATCTTCACCGAGTGGACCACTATGCAAGCCTTGATAGGGAAAATGCTGCGAGAAGCGGGTTTGACTTATGCTGAGTTGAATGGTAAAATTCCAGTCAAAAAGCGACAGGCGCTGGTAGAGCATTTTATGACTGACCCTGATTGCAATATTTTTCTATCTACAGAAGCGGGAGGCTCGGGGCTAAACCTCCAGGTAGCCGATACGGTCATCAATTTTGAGTTGCCGTGGAATCCCGCCAAAAAGAATCAGCGCATAGGTCGCATCGACCGCCTTGGGCAGAAGAACGAGCACCTCAATGTGTTTAATCTCGTTACGCGCAAATCCATCGAAATGCGTATCGCCAGTGGTTTGATTTTGAAACAAAACCTCTTCGAAAGTGTCCTTAATGATTCCAGTACAGCTGACATGGTGGACTTCTCGCGCAAAGGCCAAGCCCAGTTCCTCAAAGAACTGGAACTCATGATCGACGAGCTCGGAGAACCAGGACCAGCCACCCGACAAACTGCTGCGATGGAGGAGACTATTACAGAAGATGCTCCTGTGGATACGACACAGGAAATAGGTGAGGCGAGCCAGGATACGCAAACGCATAGCCCAGAGGCAGCTCCACGTATCCCTAAACCAAAGGAAGTGGAAGAAGTCATGAATCAGGGCATGGGATTCCTCGCGGGCCTATTCAAAATGGCTACAGGCAAAGACATGACCACTGAGGGCCAAAGTATCGAGGTTAATCCTGAAACGGGCGAGGTCGTTATGCGATTTAAAATGCCGGTGTGATCGAGGGGATGGCGTGTGGATTTTCATTATATTTGACATACACCTTTTCACTCCGCCACCTCATGAACCACAAAGACACCATCGTCACCATCAGGCAGCTTATCGCTCAGGACAAACTGCCCAAAGCCCTGGCAGCGATTCAGGCATTATTAAAAAACAGCCCCGACCTCGACGAGGCCATTCTACAGACGGGCCGCTTCAGCGATCTGCGCCGACGTATACGCACCGGAACTATCCGCGAAGCGGACGCCGAGCTTAACAAAAATCAGCTCAGAAAGGGGCTGCTGGATTTGTTGAGGGAGCTGGAGGAATTGGAGGGGCAACAAAGCTCCGAACCTTCTGGTCCAAAACCTGAGCAGAAAACAACATCGGTCAAGAATGTGGTAAAGAAATCGAAGCTGAAAGCAAAAGGCAATATCATCATTGGAGACAATAACCAAATTGATTCCTGATGCGCAAGATTCTCGAAAATACCATCACAATTCTGGCGGAGCTACTCATTCTTGGGCTCTGCATAGTCTGGTATATACAATCCAAAGAAATAGAACCCCTTGTAGGTATTGTAGCCTCTGGCGCAGCCTTGCTTTCAAGTTTGGCGATGCGCTTTTTTCCAGAAAAAGAGGAAGAAAAGCAGCAGGAAACTCTTGTGAATAAAACCACCATAAAGGAAAAAACGAACGTCGTTGAGAAAAGCAAGATCAAAGGCCATGATGTGATCATTGGCTCAGGGAGCAATATTACCAAGATAAAAAAGCAGATTATACGATACGATCAGGGTCATGAAATTCCTCGTATCATTTCGCCTACCACGCCCATGTATCCTCAGTACTTTATTGGTAGGGAAACGAAGCTTACGGAGATACATACGCGACTACACGAGGAGGATCATTTTCTGTTATTGGTAAATGGAAATGGAGGCATGGGCAAAACCACCATCGCTTCCCGTTATTTCTTCGACTACGAGGAAGATTTTCAGCATCTGGCCTGGGTATTTTGTGAGGAAAAAATAGCCGATGCATTGCTTACGCTATCACCTGCCCTGGGATTGAAGTTTGAAAAAGAGCAAGAGGAAGAACGCCTTTCACTCCTTTTTCACAAACTTTCCAATCTCAAAAAGCCAAGCCTGCTCATTATCGATAATGCTAATGAGGATACTGATGTTGATCTTTTTTATCCACGACTTGCAGCACTCCCCAACCTAAAGGTCATCTTCACCAGCCGAGTAACAGACTTGAATGATATTCCCCAGATACGCATAGGCGAACTGAGCGAAGAAAAGACGCTGGAGCTTTTTAAACACTATTAC
>JBGCFB010000226.1:0-15225 GCA_045106685.1 Bacteroidia bacterium
CACCTCACGAACATTACTCAGCAATGACAAATCTTAAAATGGCAGCTTAGCATAAACTTACTGTCCATTATTGTGAGGAAGTCCATCATATATCTGGAGTCCTTAGTCTGCAACTTGGCCTCTATCTCTATTTTTTTGACATAAAACACATTGTAATAAAAAGGATCAGGGCTTTCCTATAAAAACATAAATAGGCTGTATAACAATCAAAAAAGCCATCTCTGATGTCGTATATCTGATCTCGTATGTAGTATCTCCATCAAAAGGGGGGGAGGGAAAACGAGGGAAACTAAAGCCACGGTGGAAATACGAGATACTACATACGAAATACGACATCAGATTTTTATAGGAAAGCCCTGTAAAAAGGATTGACGACTACAGACTATCCACCTTTCTCATGGGAGAACGAAGGCCAATAGCTAGAAGCCAGCAGCCAAAAGTCTCTTAAAAACAACTTTCGTATATTTGCAGCGTTCAAAGCGATGATGCACAAATTGCTTCATATCACCTTAGCTTTCTTGCTTGTCTGGAGTACTTCCGGCATTCAACTGGTAAAGCATTACTGCATGGGTTCTCTCAAGCAGTCGGGTTGGTATGCATCAAAGACTTGTGGTCATTCTGAAAAGGCAAAGCCTCAGTCTGACAAGCCCTCAGCTCATCCTTTTAGTCTAAGCGCAATCCCTTGTTGTGAGGATGAAACTACCTGGCTACAAACAGAAGAGCCTTTTGTCATAACAAAATCGGCTACTCTTACTACTCCCCCGTTCCTTGTTGCAACAGAGTCACCTATCAGGCTTTTTGAAGCGCAAAACATATCTTTAAGCAATCTTGATCGCGGACCTCCTCCTGAGGATAACCTGAACCGAACGGTCGTTTTTCAGGTATTTAGAATTTGAAATAAAGTATGATATCCTCGACTTGCGCTTCACGCAACTCGGTTTTCTTATCGCATACTTTTATTTCAAAATCAATGACACGTATATATATAGTACTCTTTTGCCTGATTGGGATGAATAGCCTATTGGGACAAAAAAAGATCGACGGCCACATCATGGGTCTCGATGACGCAGGAAATGAAACGCCCCTGGCCAAGGCCCAGGCGTTTTGGATGGAGAGCAAGCGCGGCACACTTACGGATGCTAAAGGCCATTTTTCCATCACACAATACAAAGCAGAAAAGACCCTGATTCTCCGCATGACAACCTATGCAGATGACACAATCAATGTCAGTGCAGATCAGACTCATGTACATCGTACGCTGCGTCCTTCTACACTAGATGCAATAAGCATCGAAAGCCGCCAGCGTGGTGTCAACATCAATCGCCTTGATCCTTCTAGTACCCAAATCATCAATGGGCTTGAGCTAACCAAAGCTGCCTGCTGTAATTTGTCTGAAACATTTGAAGGAAGTGCCACTGTTGATGTCGCATACTCTGATGCTGTGACAGGTGCCAAGCGCATCAAAATGCTGGGGCTTGATGGCATCTATACCCAGATACTCAATGAGTCATATCCGGCAATCCGCGGCTTGGTCCAAAGCTATGGCTTGACATACATACCAGGGCCATTTTTGAGTGGTATTCAGGTATCAAAAGGAGCAGGTTCGGTGCAAAATGGATACGAAAGCCTTGCCGGCGAAATCAATGTAGAATACCTCAAGCCCCAAAATGCTGATCCTCTATTTGTGAATGTCTATGGAAATAATCTCGGCAGACAGGAGGCTAACGTTGCGCTAAAGCACCGCTTTTCCCCTTTTATCAGTGGGATGATTATGGCGCACAAAAGCAAGAATCCTCGTCGGATTGACCAAAACAATGATGGTTTTCTAGACGTGCCACTTTCGGATCAAACGCTAATATTCAATCGTTGGCGCTGGGTTACCAATATGGGTTTGCGCGGGCAGTTCGGTGTAAAATATTTGAACAATACCAGCCAAAGTGGGCAGGTCAATTATCTTCCCGAAACGGACCGTATGGCTGGCACACGCTATGGCGTGGAGATGGACACTCGTCGCTGGGAAGCATTTAATAAAATGGGCTATGTTTTTAAGAACAATACCAACAGTAGCCTTGGGTCCGTAATCTCCTTTTCAGACCATCGTCAAGACAACGTTTTTGGCACCAATCAATACCAGGGAAATCAACGCAGCTTTTTTGCAAAAGGCATGTTTAGCACATCCTGGGGCAAGCCTGAGCATAAGGTGACGACTGGCTTAAGCTATCGTCATGATGATTACGATGAGTCTTATAATGACTCATTGTTTAGTAGAAGAGAACGGGTTCCAGGTGTCTTTGCCGAATACAGTTACAATCGCCTCGACAGGCTCGTGTATACTGCAGGCGCACGACTGGATGCTCATAATTTATACGGATTGATATTTACACCACGACTCCACCTCAAATACGACTTTACGCCTCTTCTGACGATGCGCGTATCTGCCGGTAGTGGCTTCCGTGTTCCCAATCCAATCGCCGATTACACTTCGCTGCTTATCAGCGGACGCCAACTTCGTGTAGCAGAAGCGCTCGAACCAGAAAAAGGCTGGAACTATGGATTTAGCGTTATCAAAAAAGTGCCTTTAGGTGACAAACGATTCTTGAGTTTTGACCTAAGTGCTTACAGAACCCACTTCGAAAATCAACTCGTGATTGATCGTGAGCAGGCAGGCTTGATCAGCTTTTCGAATCTGGATGGAAAGTCATTTTCTGAAGCCGTTCAGCTAGAAGCCAACATTGAGGTTCAGGAAGGGATCGAGTTTTTGGTAGCGGGAAAATATACGCGAGCGCGCACAACCTTTAGCGGCGTAGTGACAGACATTCCATTTTTGCCACGCTTTAGGGCTTTGACCACGATGAGCCTTGCGACTAAGGACAGACGCTTTCAGTATGATGTAAACCTCCAGTGGATCGGCTCAGGGCGCCTGCCTAATACCGAAGACTTCCCTGAGGAATACCAACTCCCGGAACGTAGCCCCTCATTCGTACAACTCACGAGTCAGTTCACTTATCGAATCAAACAGCCCGAGCTTGACTTATACATAGGAGGTGAAAACCTTACTAATTTTATTCAGACTAACCCCATTTTGGCTAGTGAAGAGCCATTTAACCCGTTCTTTGACGCTGCAATGAATTACGGCCCTATTCTCGGTCGTAGATTTTATGCAGGAATTCGTTTTACATTAAAATCAAACTAAAACACCATATACAATGAAAAAGTATCTAATGCTGAGCGCTATGCTCCTCGTTGTTGGCTTTATTTTCGCAGCTAACAATCCTACTAAAAACGCAACCATTGAGATCAAAACATCAGCTCAATGTGGACATTGCGAAGAAACGATCACAAAGGCGTTGACATTTACAAAAGGCGTTAAAGCTGTAACAATGAACAGCGAAACGAAAGTGGTCACGGTAACTTATAAGCCAAACAAGACTTCTCCTGACCAAATCCGTGAGGCGATCTCTAAAGTAGGTTATGATGCAGATGACCTTCCT
Organism: Bacteroidia bacterium; assembly: GCA_045106685.1. GTDB lineage: Bacteria > Bacteroidota > Bacteroidia > J057 > J057 > JAUIGE01. Next base: position 3,492 of record JBGCFB010000226.1, read on the forward strand.
GCTAACGCAGAAGCCTATAGCAAGCTCTCTTCATGCTGTAAGAAAAACGGCAAAGCTTGCGGAGATGGCCACTAGGTGATCTCAGGCTTTAAAGCTAAAAAAACCGCCAATCTACTTGATGTAGATTGGCGGTTTTTTTTATTATCTGAAAGTGAATAGTAGAAAATTAAAAGTTTGGTGAAAGCCAGTAGCCATATTAATACTTCACTGTAACGCCCAAACTTGGCAGAACCGGAAGTTGGTATACAGGAGCAAATCGCACACGATCAAAATAGAAGATATTGTCGCGATCGTAGGTGTTTACCAAATTAAAAGAAGCTTCAATCAGGAACTTATTCTTCACGAGCCAGCGGCGCTTAGCCGACAGGTCCAGGCGATGATAATAAGGCAAACGACCACCATTCAACTCATCTGCCAGGATAATACCGAGATTTCCATTCTGCGTTGCGATATCAGTCTGTGCACCGTCATCACGGAAGTCGAGTTTTTCAAAAAAGCCTTGTGTCTGTGTGAAAGGGAAACCAGAACCCAAAGACCAGCGAGCACTGAACTCCCAGGCATTCTCTTTGAACTTCGGTGCGACTCTGGCCGGCCCTTCACCGATTGGAAGGAAAGGCTTCAGGCGAAGCGCGGTAACGAGGTTAACATTGTGGCGACGATCAAACACTGTCGGGTACGTCCGTATGCCGTCATCACGTGTCACCTTTGCGATGCCATAGGTTCCGTATGCGTAGAACTTCTTCGTCTGATATTTGAGCGAAATATCAGCTCCATAAGCCTCTCCGATCTCCGTAATAAAGTTCGGATCTTCAGGAAAAACCTTGTCACGGTTGATATTGGTAAGCTGAGTAAAATCTTTTCTCCAGAATTCAATCGTGGTACTCAACTTAGGCGCAAGTTCCAGTTCCATTCCAGCAAGCAAATGAAATGCGGTCTGGAGGTTGTGATTCTTGTTTCGGTTGGCGAGTTCATCGGGGGCAGAAAGAAACCCCTGGAACAGGTTAACTACATCACGATCCGACTGCGCTGAAAGCAAATTCTGAGTATACAATCCTGTTGCAAAGCTGAAGCTCACCTTCGGAAGATTCAACTTCCAACGTAATCGTGGCTCAAAGGCCACATGGGCCTGATCATTAAAATAATGAAGTCTTAGACTTGGTTCTATCACCATCAAGTCCCAGGGCTCCTTGTTATCCGCCCAATTAGACTCAGGAGCACGGATTACCTTTTTATAATTCACGAAAAAGGCCGCTTCCGTATTATTGGCTGCAACGTCAGTGATGAAGCCAAATGAGTTCGTAAAGGTATAATCTGTCTGAAAGCCCAGAAAGGTAAAACCGGCTTTTACTTCATCAATCGAATTTACAATATAGCTCACATCAAGGCCGCCATTAAAGCCACTGACACCACTTTCGCGTGGAAAATCTTCTGACTCACTACGAAGATTGGTGCGATAGTTTGAGAAAGCAAAGTTACCGCGAATAACGGCTGCAGCGCCCTGTGGCAAGGTCATAAAGTTCGCTCCACCACCCGATGCGAGCCAGCTGATATTTGCAGGAAATCCTAACAGGACATTATCCTCGTGGCGAAAGCCAAAGAGGTTTACAAAGTTGATTCCGTCTGAAGCAGTGAGTTTTCCATACACATCACGGAAGTTATAAGGCAAGCCTTCTCCGTCGTTGATGTAAGGATATAAGGCACTACCAGTCTGATCGATATAATTATTTCTAGCGGAAAGGATATAGCTTATACCTCCACCTTCACGCTTACTTTTTCCAATAGGCCCTTCCAGCAAGAGGCTTGCCGAGAACGGATTGGCGTTAGCAGTTGCAGAGAATTTGTTAAAGCTTCCATTACGGGTTTTAATATCAATAACAGAAGAAACACGCCCTCCATATTGTGCAGGAAATGCCGCAGAGAACACATCAGCACTACGAATAATCTCAGGGTCAAATACACTAAACAATCCAATAGAGTGAAACGGGCTGTACAAGATCATCCCATCAAACAGCGTCATATTCTGAATCGGCGTACCTCCACGGATATATAACTGGCCTCCCTGGTCACCTGTGCTCACAACTCCCGGCAAGACTTGCAGGTATTGCATGAGGTCTGGAGCACCAATAGATGGGATCAGTTTGATATCTGAAACGCTAATTTTGGTATTTCCAATGGTTACACGCTTTTTTTCAATTTTGCCGACTTGCTCACCCAATATCTCAACTTCGTCGGTGAATACGGCACGCTCCTTCAAAACGAATTTTACGGTAACGGCTTTGCTCCCACGTGGAATAGCAACCGTCATACGCGTGGTATCATACCCTACAAAGTAGCTGATCACCTCATAGGTTTTCCCTTCTTCCAGCTTTGACACAGCAAAAATACCTTCGTCATTGGCGTATGCTCCGGCATTGGCTGCGGGAACATATACTGCGGCCCCTCCCAGGGGTTCTCCTCTTACATCGATCACAACGCCGCGAATCTGGGCGTTCTGTCCTTGGGTGGTTACGGTGAGCAATAGGCCCAACATGCATAATCCTAATCGAACAAATAATTTCATAGCGCACGAATATACGCGAAGCCTCCACGCCTCGCAATGTCTAAATATGTGGTTGTGTTACAAAGTTACAAACGGCCTACCAGCGCGATCTTTTTCTTGAGGAATTCGTTTTCTGGGAAAAAGTTCAATCCGCGGTTGAGCACTTCTATTGCTTTGGAGTATTGGTCTTTATTAATATAACATAACGCATATTTCCAGTATAAAGACTCGCCCAACTCAGTCGTAACACCATGATCGTTATTGGCCTCCATCAAGGATTCAATTTTTTCAACATACGCTTTCCCCTCACTCAGTTTATTATCATAAAATGCGCTTTTCGCCTGATCAATAAGCGCCATGTATTGAATGCTTTGAAACTGACCATCTTCTTTAAGCCAGGGAAAGGTATCAGCATAAGCCATGATGCTATTGATCAACGCTTCGTCAGCTTCTTCATCCAAAACAGCATCTTGCAGCAGACCGATCATCTGCTTGTTTTCTACAAACGGGGATGTTGCCTGCTGGCCGTATGCCATTGCCATGTGTCCCGTCATCTCCAAAAGCTGTTTCTCTGTAGCCTCATCTATCACAGATTGGGCAATGGCGGACATGCTAAACGCATGATAGAAATAGCGAGTATTAGACGTGCTATACTTTCCTGTCATCTCCTCTTCGTATGTCTCCAAAATCGTCTCCACTGGGCTTCCAGGTTGATTAAACTTTTGCGAAAGCGCCTTAATCACTACTTCTTCATACTCTTTCTTCAATACCAAATTATCAGGCTTCCATTTTCTAGCTTTGTAAAGCCATGGTATAGCCTCCACATAATTATCCTGCAAAATTTCAGCATAAGCCTTTTCTCCGATATACTTAAGCTCCATTTCCTTCCAAACGTCCATTCCTCCAAAACGAGCTTGATGATCCTGATAGGCACTGTCCGCAGCTGCTGGGTTTGGCTCTTTGGTCAGGTAATAACTATACACATTGTAGGCTGCTGCAGTGAAGGATTGGGAAACAGCAGCGCTCGGATTATCGCAATAATAATCTCCTATAAATCTCCAGAATTCTGGATCAAGATGGGTGAGCGTATTCAGGTACTCCTGAAGTAGCGCGGTTTTAAGGTATTGCACCTTGGGCGAAGGGGTTAACTGGCTGGCTTTTTTTAAATGAATAATAGCGAGCGGATAATCCTCATTCTCTATAGCAAAAACGGCTTGATTCACATAATACCAACCGCACAATTCCTCCAAACTCAGCTCTCCTGACTCAAAGTAGTAACGTTCAAAAAGGACTTTATCAGAGGAGCTTTGCCGTTCTTCGGTGGAGATCATTTTGGTTTGTTCCAAATAATCAAGAAAGGCGACCTGCTCCTGTTTACTAAAATCCTGAACAGGAGAAGCGGCATTGGTGGTTTCAAGTACAGACAGCTCGCCATCTATTTCTACAGCGATATATACATGCTCAGGTTCTTCGATGATTTTGTAAGTAAAACCATTATCACCCAGCACTTTAGCATATAGTAAAGAAGCCGTCATGCAATTATAGCCGCCTTTTTCTACCAAATCATCCCAATCACACCGATCTTCATATTTGGATAAAAAGGCCTGATGCACGCCCTCAACGAGCATATCGAGCTGCTTTGCCGGAGGGCGTTTTTCATACTTGCTCGTACGAATCGAAGTAACCTTATCGGCCACCTTATTTGCCATAAAGCCCTCATCGCCCCAGGCTTTAAAAAAATGATTGATGTCAAACGCTCCTGCTTCCGCCTGTTCAAAGGCATATTGTTCGTCAGGATTATCATATTGAATATCCGGAGTGCAGGCTTTTGAGGAGTTAGTTTGGGAAAAAAGGATCGATGCGGATATCCAAGTAAAAACAAGGATGAGTGAATAACGCTTCATGGGGTGAGATTATAAATGGGGTGGGTTAAGATTATGTTGGGAACGTAAAAATACAGAAACAGCCCATTCAACAAAAATGCTGAATGGGCTGCTAGTATGTTTTGTGTTTGGAGTTGGGAGTTTTGAGTTTTGAGTTTTGAGTTTCAATATATCATCAAACCCAAAACACTCAACCCATAACTCAAAACCAATTCACTAAGTCCGTTATCTTATCAACGTAATACTTCCGGTGCGGCGAATTGTAACGCCTTCGAAAGTTTGAGCTTCCACCTGAATAACCAAAACGCCTTCAGGAACTGACTGCCCGCCTGCGCTGCGTCCATCCCAACGGAAGTTGGGATCATTGCTCTGGTATACCAGGCGGCCCCAACGGTTGAATATCCGCACATCCATGCGGCTGTAGCCGCCATTAGGAATGTAATAGAAATCGTTATTACCATCGCTATTAGGCGTAAACGCGGTAGGCAAGAACAACTCTTCGCCCCAAACATCGATGAAATTATATTGAACAGAGTCTGGACAGCCAATATTATTATCGGCAATCAAGGTCACGACAAACTGTCCTTCGCGGCCATATGTATGGGTATGCTCAACTTCAGCGCGGGTGCTGGTACTGTCATCACCATATCGCCAGATGTAATTGGTAGCAAACTGACTTTCATTTACAAATGGCACATCAAGCTGAACAAAACCTTCGGTCACCAATGGGCTAAAGGCTGCTCTTGGTACATTCTCTTCTACATATAAATCTGAGTACAAGGTATCCCCGGCACAGCCCTCTTCTCCATAAGGAATAACCCAGTATTGGGTGCTTTGACGAGGACCTACTGTAATATCTGTCGTCTCTTCGCCAGTACTCCATACATAGCGGTCCGCGTTTCCACGCACACGCAAATCTATTTCCTGATACAAACAAATAGAATCATCAGGGCTGATTCTTGCTTCTGGCAACTGAATAACCAACACACGTGTCGAGTCACGATTTTGGCAGCCATTTTCGTCAGTACCCAATAAGCGAAAAACCTTATTGGAGTCTGGCAAGGCTACAGGATTGGCGATCAATGAATCGTTAAGCCACTCCCCTGGAGACCAGGAATAGTTTTGGGCGCCCGAGCCTTGTAATATCGCTGGCTGGTTACGACAAACCGTTGTTTCTTGACCTGCCTCCACGATTGGAAGCGGATGGACAGTCATATCGAGCGTATCGCGCGCGATACAGCCATTAGCACCTTCGCCAACAAGGATATAACGCATATCGTCTATAGGAACTGCCGTTACATTGGTGGCAGTAAGGCTTGAGATACTCGGGTCAGACGTAATCCATTGATAATTTATGCCGCCATTTGCCTGAAGATTTGCTGTATCATTTATACAAATTTCCTCATCACCCGTAATCGTAATGAAAGGCGCCACTTCCACCGTAATGATAACTTCGTCGGTATCAACACAGCCCAGGCTATCAGTAACAGTCACGGTATATGTCGTAGTCGCGGTAGGAGAAGCCAGCGGCTGAGCAATATTGGGATTACTCAATCCGGTAGCCGGGGACCAGGAGTATGATACTCCTCCACCACCCAAAAGCTGAATAGTATCGCCTTCACAAATCGTGGAATCTACTCCTGCATCTGGTTCGATGTGATAGACCCAAACTGAGTCTTCATTGGCACAGCCCCATACAGCTTCTACTTCACCTACATACCAGGTTCCTTCCGTAGGGAAGGCATTTGCCTCTGACCGTGTCGTAGATAAGAAGGTTGTATCGCCGATACTTCCATCAAAACGCCATCCGGTCCGTCGTACCCCAAATCCACCTTGGACAAATAATGGAACCGTATCTCCAGGACACACAAATGTATCTGTACTGATTGTTAAAAGAGGTCTCAATCGCACTTCTATTCCAATGGAGTCATTATTTACACAGCCATTGGCATCGGTAACAGTGACATAATACCAAGTGGAATCGACCACATTAGGGCCTGTATTGATAGGCGAAGCAGTCGGAGAAGCTAGCGATGAATCGTCCAGCGTAGCGGCTGGCGTCCAAAGGTATGTCACACCACCTGTCGCAGTGAGCACAGTTGGTGCTCCGGAGCAGACATATTGATCTGGATTGGAAACGGTAACCACGGGTAAAGGATTCACTGTCACGAGAACATCATCAGTATCGGTACAACCTGAAGTGTCGGTCGCTACAAGCGTATATGTACGAGAAGCCAATGTAAATACCTGAGGATCAGGCACATCAGCACGATCAAACAAACTAGGATGTGCTTGCCACTGGAAACCGACAGGCCCAAGGCCTGCGGCCAGACGAGTAGTATCTCCGATACACACAAAGATATCTGGGCCGGCGTCTGCATTGAATGCACGCACCAACACAGAATCAGTATTTATACAACCGTTCCCATCTGTGACGATTACGGTATACATTGTTGTCGTATCAGGGTCTGCTGTAGGCGTTGCTGTACTCGGGTTTAATAAAGAACCCGTTGGTGTCCATGAATAGGTAGTGCCTCCTGTTGCTTCCAATTGAATTGGAACATTACCACATTGCACAGTATCGCTTCCCGCATCTACATTAGGCAGGCGATTCACTTGTACGGTTGCAGTCGTAGTATCGAAACATCCGTTATCATCAGCCACGATAACCTGATAGGTGGTAGTCGTAGTAGGAAAAGCCAGCACAGTTCGCTGATTTGTATTACTGAGCGAAGCCGCTGGAGACCAGGCAATTCGGGTTAGAGTACCGCTTGCGCTCACGCGTAGCGAGGTCGTATCACCAGCACATACCAGCGCGAAGTCAGGTTGCACATTGGGATTAGGCAAAGCAAGTACATCCAGCCAAGTAGTATCTAAATGATCACAACCAAAGGTATCGGTAAAGGTTACGATGTAGTTTTGTGAAACAGAGCCACGTACGGTTGGAGTAGGAGAAGTAGGATCGTCCATACCCGCTGACGGAAGCCAGCTAAATGTACCTGGGCCTGATGCCACCGCTGAAAGCGTCACCTCACTACCAAAACATATTGTCTGCGAGTCAGGCGTTACGACATCAGCAAGCGGCTCGACTATAAGGACAACTTCATCTCTCCGTGGAAAGGTCTTGTTACAATAGTTAGTATCGCGGGCAGTAAGTTGTAGGATAAATGTCTGGCCGGCATCGGCGCACCCAGGCGTCCAACATACCGTTCCTCGTATAGGATTGACGCCTGTATCCTGAGCTACAGCTGTCCCTCCCAAGCCGACAAATGGCCCACTCGTAGGCGTTACAATAACCCCGTTGAAAGGGTCAGCATCTGCAGCATCGTAGATATAGCAGAATTCCTGCCCTACCTTGATAATGGCAGTATCACCTCCTCCAGGCAAAGTGTGTGACAATGTTGGAGGTGTACCTCCTCCCACGCGCACTCTAACGGTGTCAAAAACCACATTATAACCCAGACAATCATTGGGGTCTTGCCCTCCAATGATCAAGTCAACACGCTGCCCGGCCACATCGCAGCCTGGAGTCCAGCATACATTTCCCATTGCGGGGTTTACTCCTGTTTGATTCAATGTAGCTAATGGTGGCTGAAATGTTCCTCCAAGACCAAAAGCGGCCGAAGCAGGAAACATCACAACCGTATCATTTGGATTAGGGTCTGTAATAGTCGTTGTATAACAAAACGGCTTACCCGGCTGGACGAAAATCACGCCGCTTGAAGTAAACACAGAGTCATTTCCGACTACCGGAATGGTAGTAAGAGAGCTGTTGATATTCGGTGGATTTCCCTGGGGCTGACACGTCAGCACATTTATCTGAAAGTCGCGCTTATTTTCACTCAACAACGTTCCGTTCCGATATTCAAATACTGATATCGCAAAAACGAATATTCCGTTTGATGTTGGTGTCAGGCTTAGAAAACCTGACTGAGGATCAATTTGAAAATTACCAGATGCGAATGGGTCTATAAAAGAAAAACCAGGGTTATACCTCACATTTCGATAGGGAGGCGGTCCCATTGGGTTGCCCAGGTTAATAACGGGCGCAGTCGTCGAGGTTCCAAGCCCTTGATTATTCTCTCCTGAATAAGGATTTGTAACCAAATATACCAGTGAGTCTCCATCGGCATCGGTAGCAGAGTGGTCAAAAATAAATGGCTGATTGGAGCATAAGAAGATCGGCGCAAGCTGATTAAACAGCGGCATTGAATTTCCCCGGTAAATATCTGTTGGAACGTGAGCCAGCAAGGAAATTCCCTGGGATTGGTTACCACCTGCTTGAATATTCGTCACCGAATTATTTCTACAACAACGCGACCATCCAATATCATAGCCTCCTGTTAATGGTGGTAGTGTCACTATCGTCGTATACACACCATATTCAACACATATACTATTCAATTGGCCGGCAGTCAAACAGGCTTCTCCATTGAAAGGTACTATCTTGGGAGCATCGTTAAAATCTTTGCGAATAGAGCGCGTAAATTCCTGTCTGCCTGTTCTGCCATTAAAGAAAAAGAGCGTAGCAGTTTGGTCAAAATCTGCCTGACTCGCCGGAGTACAATCCCTGTATAGAGTAAGCGTAACCCGATAGGTATTCGCAGCTGTACTGATCGATGCATACGTAAGGTCAGCTCCTACAATGTGCGTTGCGTGTACGTTCAAGCCAAACAATACCAAGCCCATCAGAAGGGCAATACGTTGAAGAATATTCATAATGTAAAAAGGAAAACTATTATTCGTAAACATAACGCCTTTTCGCGGCTATTCGTTTGGTGGAGTTGATCTTCGGTCCGAATTGTCTTACAAAGGGCATAAATTGGGGTATATTCAGCAAATTTGGCACGGTTTAAGCCTTCAATCAAGTCAAACTACCAGCCTCGGATTACATGCGTATCGCTATTGGGACCATACTTATTCTCAGTTTATTTGCCTCCGTCAGTGCATGGAAATGGCAAACGAGCAAAACGTTATCTAATATTCCGGTAACGCCTGATATGCTTTACCAACTAGGCACTCATAACAAGGTTTCTGCCTTATTTGATGAACAGGAATTAGGAAAAAGGGTACGTGACTTCTTTCCACCCTATTCTCCAAAATCCATATTTGCCGGTGATTTTGAAGGTAAAGAACTTTACCTACCCATACGAGTAGTGATCAACCTGAAAGGGACTTATTTGTTACACGCTTTGAGCCTTTTTGATACTACAGGCCAAGGCCTGTTGGAAATTGACTACGGAAACCCGCAAGATTGGACGACATTATGTACCGATTCCCTTCGCAGTTTTGGAAAATGGAATGTATACCGTTTTGATCAAAATAAATCTACGCAGTTTATTCGGATCACTATTCACGAACCTGGAGCTGAAATTGGTGAGCTTTTATTATTTGGTACCAAAACAAAACCATCACAAACGCCAGGTTCCGATGCTCTCCAGCTTGAAAAGAGGCAGTTTACATTTGATGCGTTTTGTGGAATAAATGGGTTTATCAATGACCCGATGGAGCGGCTTGCGCCCGTAGCGGGCGTTCTGCGAGAATATCACCGCTGGGACTGGGACGAAGGAAACGAAGACAAATCCTATCCTGGCTATCCCGATAATCAGTACGCCTTCTCCCCTTCATGGGCACGAGGCGAACACTGGTCCTGGGATTTCGACGATTTTTATAGAAAAGCAAAAAAGCACGGACTAGCAGTCGCACCCTCACTGGGAGGCTGCGCTCCTTTCCTCCGAAATCACAACCCAAAACGCGCCGACGACAAACCGACCCTGGCCGGAACTGATCCAGAGACCCCCGAAGCCTACGCTGCCCTTGCAGACTATGCCTATCAGTTTGCAGCTCGATATGGAAAGACCAATGTCGACCCTAAACATCTCAAACTATCACCTGAACAGAAAAAGCGTTCAGGCCTGGACCTCATCGCATATCTCGAAGATGGCAATGAACCAGATCGCTGGTGGCAAGGAAAAGCGGCCTATCATAATCCAATTGAATACGCCGCTCGCTTAAGCGCATTTTATGATGGGCATGCAGCTACTTTAGGAAAACAAGCCGGTGCTAAAATGGCCGACCCGCAGCTCCCTGTTGTCATGGGAGGCCTCGCTCGCCCCGATACGAACTACTTGCGCGCGATGCTATTCTGGGCGCGATATCATCGCCCCAAGGGCGACTTCCCCGCCGATGTCATCAATCTACATCATTATAGTAATACTGGCGGCGACCAATGGACTGGAGACACAACGCGTGGACAATCACCCGAAGCAGATGATCTCTATGAGCGACTATCGGAGCTTGCGGCTTTCAGAGATCGTCACCTTCCAGGAAAGGAGCTTTGGCTATCGGAACTGGGATATGATACTAATCCGGTTTCGCCGCAGCGTGCGGCGGCACGCGACTCACTCAGTGCCCAGGAGATGCAGGCTCGCTGGATCATGCGCAGTATGCTGATTGCACAGGCCGCAGGGATCGATCGCGCCTTTGTATATATGCTCCGCGACGTGTCAGCCGAGAGCACCGTACGCTATAATAGCAGTGGACTCACCCGCGAACTTTGGCACCAGCATGAACCCAAGACTAGCTGGTTTTATCTCGCTACGTTGAAAAACGCGCTTACTGATTACTATTTTGACAAACGAATAGGAACCGAGGATAAGCATCTACATTGCTATCGCTATATTCATAAACAAAGCCAGGAGCCCACACTTGTGCTTTGGAACGACCAAGAAGAAAAGCAAGAAATTGACCTTAACCGCTTATCGCTTTCAGCGCCTGACTGGCTACTGACGTGTGAGCCTGGAAAGCGAAATGGCCAACTTCGCAAACAGCCTGGCGCTACAATATCTGTTTCTGGTAAGCCTGTTCTCATTGGCTATGGAAAAGCGCCATTGCGACAGCAGCAACTTCGTTTTGGAGGAGTGAGAGGAATTACTGTAAGTGACGGACTTCACCCGCTCGTAGACGAACAATCCAAAACAGGTAATCCGGCAATCGGTCAAGGAGGTGCTCCCGCCTCTGCATGGAAGATCGGATGGGGCGCCGACGCGGAAACGTATACGCTATCATTTGAGCGGGCAAGCCGCATCTCGGATATTTGGCTATACGATGGCGAAGGCGCCGACAGTGTGTATGTCTCTACATCGAATAAGCCTGAAGGGCCTTTTCGGCCTATCGGCAGCATGAAGCTCGATCAGTACCAGAAATGGCGCCGCATCGATGGCGGCGACTGGCCAGCGCAATACATTCGCCTGCGCCTTACGGGTGGCGCGATTGGTGAGGTTTGCGTGTATGGGGATTGAAAAAGAGCTCA
>JBGCFB010000227.1:0-11181 GCA_045106685.1 Bacteroidia bacterium
TGCCTGCGGTACTTTTGCAAATATGACTTGAGCTGAGGGCATATGAGTGTGAGATGAGTGGAGAGTGCAGAGGGCAGAAGTGTCATCCTGCGTAGAGAAAAGGCATGCCTTTTCTCTACGCAGGGGTTATCTAGTGCCAGAGGCACCAGCCTTCAAAGCTGCGACCTCGCTTTCGAGTGATTCTACCTTCGAGGCTAATTCTTTGATTGCATTGATCATAACAAAGGTCAGATCAGGCGTTTTGACATGCAGCACATCGCTTTCTTTTGGGTCTTCTACATCCATTTTTCGGGGAAGAGCCAAAACCATTTCAGGGAATATCTTTTGCAAATCCTGAGCGATAACTCCTACAGCGTGCTGACCTTCTTTCGTTCCGGCTTTTCCGTTGAATTTCCACTGAACAGGCATTACCTGACGAAGCATGGCAAGACCATCATCGAACGGCTGGACGTTTTCTTTCAGACGTACATCTGAAGGACTAATCGTACGCCCAGAGACATCTCCGGTAGCGCGTATATCACCTCTGACATAGGCGTTTCCATTTACCTGGAAGACCTCTGCATTAGTTGTAGTATTTGCCCCTGAAACTGTATTATTTGAATTCACAGCCACATGCCCTGTTGTGGTAAGGGCTAGTCCTGAGGGTCTTGCAAGGTTACCTTGCTTGAACTGAATCTGCCTGAAGGTGGTTCCAGTAGCTGCTGGAGCATGCACAGTAACGACTCCGCTTGAAGCTTGAGAAAGCGCAAAGCTGTCATCATTGGCGTTATCGCGGTGGGCAAAAACAGCGTCATTCGCGAAGGCATTTCGTCCACGAGTAAGCACAGCATTTCCAAAACGAACTTGTTCAGCTACATTTCCTGTAGCAGTGTTTTGGTCGATATCTACTTCTAGTTTGTATTGGGGACTCTGGTTAGCACGCAAGTTAATCCCGACGTTTCCACCATTGTACACGACATTTGGATCGGCTTGATTTATCGGTGCGAAAGCGCCTCCGCTTCCTGTTCCGAGTGATTCCCAAACACCGTTGTATTTGAATTCAAAAATGTTGTTACGAAAGCGAATGGTACCGTTTTCAGCATCATCATCGGCGTCGCCGAGTGTTACTCCGGCACCCAGTTCAAGACCTTCGCCGAGGTCTTCTTCTTTATGGACGAAGGAATCAAAAACATCTTGGAAGGCTTCTTGGTCGGGACGAGCACCGTTTGCAAATTGCACCTGGAGAAAGGCTTTACTTTGGAGTGACATAATTGTGAATGGTTTAGGGTTAGGTTAGAATTCGGTATCTATTTCAAAATCGACATCGACCATCATAAAGCCAATACCGAGTCCGTCTGTGCCTGGACAGGCAAGCGAATCGGGTTGTAGCAGCGTAATGCGATGTTGAGGATGCGACACCAGGATAGCGCCCTGGCGTGTAGTCGTAATCGTATCGACGTCCTTTCCCACGATATAGCTTTCATTGATGCTCATATCGGGTAGGACAGGGTCAGGCGGGATCGCAACGATAAAGTCTTCGTTGATCCGCATCCGGCTGATAGCCTCGCGGCTTAAGCCATCGTGAATATGGTATAGTTTCAAAGCAGCGACGTAGTCCACGGCAGGCAGTCCTTCCAGCAAAGCCAAAATCTCTGACTTGTACACCGTGCCCCCAAACGGGATATCGCGCCCTCCCGGAAATGCCCAGGGAGATAGGTATTGTTGGATTTCGCGATTTACTTCAGCTAGATAAAAGCCAGGGTCAAAACCTTCCCGAAAAGCGATTTCACTTTCGACAAGAATCTGCTCATAACGCGGGTTCTCCACATGGATCGTCACCGATGGAGGCACAAGACCTTCCAGGTAAACAGCCATCTTTTCGCGTTGCACTGCATCGACGGAAGGCATCAACGGATTAGCCACAGGCTGGTTGCGCCAGTCTGGTACTACCACCATGGTAATATGACCAGGTGCCTGCGCATTGTCCGGCGCGTAGTGATTCAGACAGGCCGTTTTGTACAAAGCAGGAAAAGCATCTAATAGTAAACGCTCGTAATCCCAGGTTTGAATTCCACGCTGACGATGGCGGAGTCGCTCACTTACACGCACATAATATTCACTATCGGGCTCGGTAGGGCGACCGCCAAAACTTCCATAAGGCTGGATTGCAGCTTTTATCGCAGTTGCCTTTTTAACCAAGTTAGTGATCGTTTCAGCAGCAAGCCCATCTGTAAGATGACTATCAAGATTACGCTCATCATCCGCTACTAAGCTCGCTACGGCAGCCTGGGTAGAGGCTGCTCCTTCTTTCCCATCATTCCCTTCCCATCGAAGTACGCGTGCACTTTCTGAAGTAGACTCGATGCCGATCCAGACTTTTTCCTGCGGAAGAAGCGGGGCTGGTTCGCCTTCGTCATGAAGGCTTAAGCTAATGATGCCACGTTGACGAAAGCCTAGCGTACTTTCTGAAAGAATCTGGGAAGCAGGGATTTGCTTCCAGCCGGCTGATGTCAGCTGTGTGAACTGATAGGCTTCCGGTCCGGCAAGGCCTTCGGGAGGCGCCGGCACGTCAGCGACATGGATCAGGATATTGAGTTGTTGCGGCAATTCGCAACGCTCCAGGCCTATCAGGGCGTAGGCCTGTTTGGTGTATTGAGGTAGCAAGGAGCCATCTTCAGTCAGGATGGGTATATGCCCAAAAGCATCTAGACTGAAGAGGCATACCTTACCATCACGCTTACCAAGCGATTCGGAAATACTAGATTGATAATCAATAGAAATGCTATCAATCTTGGGGGTATACGGTTGGAGTGGAAGCTCAGGAATAGTGCCTGTGGCATCGTCGCCCAGGGCGAGGTGCTGGCTCAGGGCCATTGCTTGGCGCGCATAGAGCGGACTAAATACCTGATGCCCAAAGGCTTTGAATCCAAAACCAGAACGAGAGCCATTCAAACCATAATCAGGCCCGATTAGGCTCATGCGTATAAAGCCGTCTTTTGTCTTGGAACTAAAGCGTTTAAGTGGTTCTAAAGAAAGTGATGCTACTTCGTCGAGCTGGCTAAATTTTGTTTCAGTGATAGAAAAAGTGGTATTACCAGTATCTTCGTTTTGGAACAAATAGCCTTGAAAAACAATCGGCTCTTCTTCCCATTGCCTTCCTCTTCTGATTGAAATATTTGTTTGAAAACTTGTAGCATTTACATCACGATGATAGAGCGAATAATGTGCCTCCAGGTCAGCAGGCAAATCTGCCCAGTGAAGGTGTATGTCGCAGTTGGTGAGCGGCTTTCTAAAAATCTCTTCACTTCCAAAATAGCAATTAGCACCAACGACAGGTTGCGGTCCAAAAGGAAGGAAGGGTTCATTATGGTCTACAAGTCCCAGGTCATTTTGCACGATCACCTCCTCTACCCCACTGACTGCTACTTCGATTGTCGTTTCAATTGGTTTGAATGCTTGCAGGCTTTCATATGCGTAGTTTTCAGGATCAAGCTCTAATTTGAGAACTGGCCACTCGGTAGCCATCATCTCCAAATGAACTTCTTCATCATAAGGCATACTGGCATCATCGCCAGGCTCCAGATTGATGGTTACTGTCAGATTAGGTGTGTTGCCTCCGTCCGGCCAGCTCAGCTGACTCTGAACATCGGCGGCTTCGTACCAGCCTTCCGGTCCGGTATATATAGCTTTGAATGCGCGACTGCTCACGCTTCCGCCAGCAACTGCTTCAGCTACTTCCTGACCCGCTATCTGAATCGTAATCGTACGGGTGCCTTCTTTAAGTAATAATTGTGGTGAAGCAATCGCAAATCCGATACGGGCTGCGTTCATCGAACGACTTTCGGTAGGAAGTGCGAGTTGAGGCGTACCAAATGGAGCAAAATTCGCACTCGTATCAGCAGTACCAGCCCACACTCTTTTTCTACCAAAACGATCATCTTCCACCCACACATTTCTAAAGTCCACAGCCTGCGCCTGCGAAACGATAAGTTCCTGATCGAGTGAATATCGAAAAGGAAGTCCGTCCGCCCCAGGGCCAGCATCCAATAAGGTACCAGCGGGAAGGCGATGGCTTTTTATATGCTTGGCAGGTGTAAACACGACATGCACCTTATCCAGAATTGCGGCCTTACGATGGATATTGAGGACCTTTTCGTAGAAAAAATCAAGATGCCGCTGACTGAGTTTATCGACGTCGCTTTGCAATAGCGCATGCATCGCCAAAAAGGCTATAAACAAAGCCATCTGGGGATCGAGATCTTTGCGCGTCTGCAAGGTGGCGAGCAGTTCATCCAAAGGAGGAAGCTGTCCGTTGTCCAGATGGAGGCTGCTCCAAAATGGTTGCCAGTTGCCGACGGGAATATTGTCAAGATTGACAAACTGCAAAGCCGAGGCTAGCGTGCGTGCTGCCTCTATCCGGTCGCGGATATTGCGGCCATCGACCGGAACCTGGTGAGGCTCCAGCATAGGCAAAAGTCGTTGTTCCTGGCTAAGGCCTTCCGGATACAAGAGGTGAGTGATATGACGATCAGCTTTCATATGCTGGCATCTGTTGCTTCATTAAGGTAGTAAGGGTACACGAGGTTGTAGCGGGTGTTTGTGCTTCTGATTTGATAGTCAATTTCAAGAAGGATAACTCCCTCATTATCAGGCGATTTAACTATTTGAAGATCAAGCAGGTCGATACGAGGTTCGTGAATAATAATGGCTGTCTCAAGGCGCTTTTTCAAAAGCGTCACAAAGGATGTTGAAAGTCCTTCAAACTGGTGCTGGCCAAGATCGGCTCCGTAGCCAGGACGCATCACCCGCTCTCCCTGAGCTGTGCCCAGGAGAATCTGTAAGCTTTCTTTCACATCTTCCTCCGCAGCGACCATCTTCACCTTCCTTGCTTGTGCATCAAAGGTGGGAGGAAAGCTCCATCCGGTTCCGAGAAAAGTGTCATTCATGGTGATTTGATGATTAGCTTATTTGATAATTTGATGATGAAAGGCAGATTATTCATTAAAATCGCGGAGCGATTTTGCTTCATTATCACCCCAGGTCATAAATGACCTGGCAATGGTGAAAGAACTTGAGGCTGAAGCCTTGAGTGTGATTCTACTCCATTGCAGCGCGAAGCGCTGCTTTTCATCCTCCGATGTCAACGGTTGGAAGCCCAAGCACCACGCTTCCGCCGTGGGCAGTAGGGTCGCCCATTCTGACAGCAGGCTTTCCCTCAATCAATACCGTAGCAGATCCCATAATGAGTGAATCTGGCGGTCCGACGCAGGTGACCATGTCGCCCATTACTGCTGCGGGCATCCCACCGATCAAAACCGTGGGCGCACCAGGCCCTATAATGGGTCCACCTACATGCGGTACTGGGCCCGTTGTCATGGGACAGGTGTGCATATCGGTTATTCTTGCTGCTGGAGGCATGACTTCGTAGTTAAAAGTTTATAGTTCAAGGTTTAAAGTTTTGTTCGCTAGAAGCCAATGGCCAAAAGCTAACAGCCATTCTTAATTGATTTGTACCAAAGAGCCCTTTAGGACCGCGACGGCAGAAGTAGATAGTTCGGCGCCGGCGTTTCCTTCAAGTTTGGCTTGTGCCTGGGCACTTGCGGTAATATTCACTCCTCCGATGGTCACATCTCCTTTAGCATCAATAATCAGGTCTTTGGCGCTTTTCAGGTTGATCCCATCGCTGGAGAGCGTGATTTCATTTCCATTTGAATCGGAGAGTATGCATTCGCCTGCATCGTCATCCAGGCTTAGCAGGTGGCCGCCTGGCGTTTCGATACTGACTGCCTTTTTCTCGTCGTTGAAGTAAATTTTAAGGCCTGTTTTTGTCAAAATTTGCTGCTCAAAATTGTCATCAGAAGCGGTAATCGCAGGCGGGTTCGTTCCATTGTACAATGCTCCCAGAATGACTGGGCTATTTGCCTCACCATCCAAAAAGCCCACAACGACTTCGTCTCCTATCTCAGGTTGAAAGAAGGTTCCATGATCGGCTCCTGCTGCAATACTGCCGAGTCTCGCCCAAAGGCCTTCGCCTTCCGCATCTACAGTCGGCAATTTCACCTGCACTCTTCCCTCTCCTAATGGGTCATCACTCAGTGCTGTAACAATTCCTACACTCAGCCCCTGTGTCGAGGTAATGCGTGCGGAATTGGCATTTGAGGCAACGGCGCCTATTTTCTCTGCAAACCAAGTCGCATCTAAGCCAAACTGCACCTGCGCAATCCACCTTCCAGCATTGAACTCATGTCTAACAGCAGTTACATATATATCACCATTCATCCGATCGCCAAGTCCTTCCAGCTCAAGCCATGAAGCAGGCTTCAGGGTGTCAAATCCGACGCAACTCAGCGTACCGCGTACCATCGCAAGGCGCTGACGCAACAATCGACTATCAGCTAAGGCTTGCAGTGCTTCCGCTCCGAGTGGATCGTCGAGCTTGATAATCTCATCGGGCTGACTGAGCGACTCGGCCAGTTTCTCCGCTTCAAAGTTTCCGTTTGGACTAAAGACTGGTTCGGCAGCATCCGCTTCATTGACTTCTTGGGTAGCAGGATCCCAGGCCGTAGCCTTCACGCTAGGCGTGAGAGCCATCGCATCAACTTCTCCGTCGAAGCTGATCAGGTTCGCACCGAGTGCAAGACTTAGAAGTGCCTCCTCCGGGTCTTCAGGAGCAGTTATGTATATTTTTCCATCATCTACCCACACCAATTTCCCGTTAGCCTCTGCCCTACTCACGATAAAATCCCAATCGCTCACGCGGTATTGAACCAGCTCAGGGTATTCGACTTTACCTCCTGTAATATCAGATTCGAGGCTGTATTCGCTAATGATTGTTTCCCAGGCATCGGCATCACTTGATTCTCTAAAAAAACGGTCCGTTTCCACCAAGGTCATCGCCACAGCTTTATCCCTTGCTTCTATTTCCAAAAAACTCCTAGAGCCATCCACACGAACGCGATGTCTGGTGATGATTCCTTTAAAAATGGTATTCTCCTGAAAAGAATATCCGGCCATGATTTCCACCTCTTTTCCAGGCTCAAAGTCACTACTTGAACTTAATGGAAAACCGCGGTCATCTGCTGTTCCATCCACAAGCTTAAATCGTGCAAAAGGAATTCGATTGAACTCTCTATGTACCATCATATCCATGACACCTATCGAATTAGATATAGCGGTCCCATCTATTTTGATAGTCAAAGTAGGGTTATCAAGTGATCCTTGAGTCGGTATGGTTCTCGTTGCCATGTATTGATTTGATGATTAGCTTATTTGGTGATTTGATGATGAAAGGCATACTGTTCATTGTTAATTATTCATTGATCATTAGTCATGCTTCATTGCTTCGAGCGCAGCGAGAAGCTTTTCATTAGCATCGCGCAGCGATACTGCGTCACTCCACCGGAGGAAAACGCAACACCATTCCCGGTTTAAGGCTCCTAAAGCTTACTAGCTTATTGATCCTCGCCACCTCCATATACAAGCTCGCATCACCGTACATCTTTTGGGATAAAAGCGGCAGTGTGTCTCCGGCTTTTACTGTTACCATATGCGTAAGGTCGGGCGAGTTATTCTTTGTTTTTGCTTCTTGTAAAAAGCCGTGTAAGGCCTCTCGAAACGATACCTGAGCTGTCGCTCGTAATGGCGTTCCGTCGGGTTTGAACAGCTTGAAATTATAGGCCACGCTCGTAAGTGCTCCGTTGTAAGCCAGCTTTCCCCAAATAACCTCCACCAAAAAAGGGCGGTGGATATCACCATCCTTATGATAGGCTATTTTGTTAAATGCGCGAATATTTTCGACTACATCATAAGGCCCGTCATCGCCAGCGATTGCACTAGCGATCGCGCCGGCAATCGGCACATTGGCGAGTGCGCCAGCCGGTCCTTCCGGCGGAGCAGGTACTACTCCTGTGCCATCAAACAACAACTCAAAGTCCAATTGGACAGGGCTTGATCCCTGATAGCGAGGCTCTGAACCTTCAGAAGCAATCGGCTTTGCTCCGCCGTCATACAGATTCGCATAACGGATGTTCATGCTCTCCGGATTCAGCTGAGCTGTAAACTCATCTCCCGTATACACATACGCTGGTTCAGCAGGATCACTACTAGTGTTGTAGTATGACTTGAAGGTGATTTTATTGAGTTTTCCGTCCATGGCTTATCGATCTTTTTTCTCTTTCAAAATCCGCATCACCTCACTTACAGAAGCTTCAACCGCGGCTTTTACCATTGCTTCTCTTTGTTGGGAAAAATCATCAGAGCGATTTCCACCTCCGTTTTGAGGATTCACCTCTGCACGTATCACGAGTTCCCGTATTTCAATTGGCATTGTGTTGATTTGATGATTAGCAGATTTGATGATGAACAATTCGACAATGAATGATTTAATGATGAATGACTAATTGTTCATTATCCATTGTTCATTATTTAGATTGAAATAGACCCAGTTACGCTTCCAAGGGCGTCCAACGCGGCGCTTGCTGGATCGAAGTAATTGAAGTATTGATATGAAAGCACCAGGTTTTCGACGATCAAGCCATTCTGTTCTGCATTCATTCCGGTGACTTCGAGCTTCTTTGGAATCGCATTGATCACGTACCAATTGTACAATGGGATATGCTCTTCATTGAGCAGCGAGATCATAATATTGATCGGCTTGTACTCCTGGTTTTCGATCGCCGCACGACACCAATTCAATACTCCTGATCCAAGAAACTTCCCACGCTTAAGCGTCAAGTCGCTGTACTTCGTCCTGACTGGCAGGTTATGCACAAAACGATTTTCGCCACCTTCACTGTAAGGTTCCATCTCGACCTCAGCCGAAAGCCCCTGGACTTCCTGAAAGCGAAAGTCATTAGGGGTTTGAGGAAAGAGTTCGAAACTCACCAAAAAGTGAAATCCTACTGCTGGTTGATCAAACATGTTGATTAGCTGATTTGATGATTAGCTTATTTGGCTATGAACAATTCGACAATGGATAATTTGATAATGAAAGACACATTATTCATTGATCATGAGTCATGCTTCACCGCCAGATGATAAATCATCTGGCAATAGTGAAAGATGTAGGCGCTAAAGCTTCAAGAATATCTTTACTTCAATACCGAGGCGCTTCATTGAAATCGTGTAGTGATTTTGCTTCATTGCGCGAGCGCAGCGAGCGCTATTCATTCTGCATGGTAAGCCCTTCATGAGCGATCTCCAGCGTCTCGATAGCAACTTCGTTTCCGTCGGCGCTGAGATCAGTGGAAGTAACCTTGGTGGGCCAGGCGTTTTTCACTTTCCAAACAACAGTTGGTTCATGGTTTTCATTGAGCAAACTGATTGTGATGTCGCGGCGCTCAATGGTATTCAGCTTCACTGTATTCCACCAATCATAATACTCGTTATCAGCAGCGAAAGTGCCTCGCTTGAGTGTGATATTTCCGTATTGCTGCATGCCTGGCATCTTGGTTTTATGATACTCAGGACTGGCGCCATCGCGGTATTCAATAACCTGAGTCTCGACCTCCAGGCCGCTTACTTCAGTGAAACCGATTTTGGTGCCGCCCCACTCTACTTGGAAGTGGAACTTGGGTAGTGGATAGTTTGCCATTGTATTAGGTTTGGTTATTTGATTTGATGATTTATTGATTAGCTGATTTGATGATGAACTATTTGACAATGAATGATTTAATGATAAATGACTAATTGATCATTATTCATTGTTCATCATCAAATCAGTTAGCTTTCCTGCATTTTATGACTGAATCTCAGGATGATAAATTCAGCAGGACGGACGGCTGCCATGCCGATCTCCACGATCATGCGGCCTTCCAAAATGTCCTCGGCAGACATGGTCTGATTGAGTCCAACGCGTACATAAAAAGCTTCCTGGGGAGTCGCGCCGGCGAGGGCTCCGGCACGCCATTGCAGGCTGAGAAAATTCTCAATCATGGCCCGCACTTTCACCCAGGTATTCGCGTCATTTGGTTCAAAAACAAAAGGTTCTGTTGCTTTTTTGATCGACTCTTCTGCAAAAATGAAAAAACGACGAACCGGCACATAGCGCCATTCGTTGTCGTTTCCTGCGAGCGTACGAGCGCCCCAGACGAGGGTCCCTTTTCCTGCAAAAGCACGAATCGCGTTAATCGACTTGCCTGTTGAGTGCACATTCAAGTCACCTTGAGTTGCCTCATTTACCCGAAAAGCAGGTCCGATCACAGCGCGAAGACTCACATTAGCTGGCGCTTTCCATACTCCACGGTCGCGATCGACCGATGCATAGATTCCCGCCATTGCTCCGGAAGGAGGAAGAAGCCTCAATTCTGTTTGGAGGCGATTTTGGATTTCTTGAAAAACAGGGTGATTAGCAAAAAGCTGAGTTTCGTGCTGCTGCTCGTAGAATAGCGCATCCTGATAAAGGCTCTCGCCCGCAGCGATAATCGCATTGGCAGCCTCTACAAATACAGCCGCATTCAGTACACGTTCCCCACGCGTTGCAATTGTCGTGGCTCCGGTAAAATCGATGGTCGCACCAGGATTCAGCCCCAAGCTTACAATCGTCGCATTTCCTGTCCAGGCTGTGCTGTTGATCGCAGCATAGTCGGCATCCACATCCGTTGTGGCTCGGGAGCCATTGGCAGGAAGCATCAACTCAGCCATGACATCTGGATTTTTCTCAAAACGAATCAAATTTGTAATTGCCGTAACGAGGCTGGTCTGTGTAGCCAAACGGTCTACAGCACCGGCAAGGTCACTTTGCAAACTTCCTGCATCAAGTGCCTGAAAGCCAACTGCAAGGCCACGCAAAAATTCGACAATATTTTCAAAATTGGTGCGGTTGGGACTTGTGCGAAAGGTTTGTACAAAAGCTTCATATTGAGCCTGAACACTTGTCATTGAAGCCATCGTAGCGCCATCGACAGTCCCTACTACTGCTTCTGTATCAGCTCTTCTTGTAAACAGGTCTGTTACCAAAGCATTGGTAGCTGCATTTGTGGTAAATGCTTCAAGACCTGCCTGGTTGATTGCTGTGTCGGTTTCATCTTCTATAATTAATCGACGGAAGCCTATTTCACTTGAATACACGGTATCAAGCCAGGGATAATACGCTGCTCCATAATCCAGTGCATTTACACCGATAGCATTGCGAAAATCGCCAGCAGGATCAGCGAGCACAGAAGGTGCAGTACGTCCGTCCATTACGTCCAGAATAGCGAAGCG
>JBGCFB010000228.1:0-28577 GCA_045106685.1 Bacteroidia bacterium
GCCTGATGTCTGTCGGGTCCCCTCTTTTTTGCTCTGTTAATAAAGCAAATTCTTAATCCGTGCTCATACGCTAGATAAACCCAACATCAGCCTGGATCGGATAATCCATCATGATATTCAGGCTTTTGCGGATGTCCATACCCTGGAAAAGAATCTTGTGAAGCATATGCGTCATAGGGATTGGGATACGATACTTCATGCCGAGGGCGTAAGCGATGCAGATCGTCTTTACGCCTTCGGCTACTTCTTCCATATCCTCGATGATGTCTTCCAGCTTTTCGCCTTTGGCGAGTCTGTACCCAACCGTATGGTTGCGGCTGCTGGGGCTATAGCATGTTGCTACCAAATCACCGATTCCGGCCAGCCCTAAAAAGGCCCGCGGGTCAGCACCAAATGCTTTTCCTAGCGTAGCCATTTCAGCAAGGCCGCCCGTAATGAGAATCGCGCGCGTATTATGACCATAGTCAAGTCCTGTGAGCATTCCGGAAGCTATCGCCATGATGTTTTTCAATACGCCTGCCAGTTCTATACCACGAAGGTCTCTGCTCGCATGCACCCTGAATCGACTACTGCGTAGCGCTTCCATACCTTCATTGACGACTTCCTCAAAAGGGCTGGCGACGACGGTTGCCGCAGGCTGCCCTTGGGCGATTTCGCGAGCCAGATTAGGGCCTGCAATGCAACCCACTCTACGCACGACAGTTTTTTCATAAATCAACTCACTCATCGTCTTCACCTTGGTGCGGTCGATGGTTTCGAGCGTGCGCAATGTTTTGCCTTCTGGCACCTCTATATCCAGCCCTTTTGTAGCATGAATAAGAATATGGGACGGTTTTAGAAATGGAGAAATTGAGTCCAGCATCTTCCCAAAACTCGCCGAAGGCACGACCGGGCATATCATCTCGCAGCGCTCCGCGATCTCCTCATGACTGGTAGTCAGGGTGATATTGGGATGGATTTCCTGTCCTTTATGCTGCCTGGTAGACATGATCTTGTCCGCTACTTCCTGGCGGCGGGCCAGCATCAGCACTGGGCCATTTTCTGCCATGACATTGGCGATCACCGTACCGAAGCTTCCCGCTCCGATGACACCCTTTATTTGACTAGATGTATTGCTCAAGATCGTAGCCCGTTAAGCGGTTATGATAAAAATAAAGAAGATTCATATTGTCAGAAGTCATCAGGTGATCATTCTCAAATCGTAAAGGACGTTTGCTATGAAAAAGCCCCAAGTTTCTAACACCGTGCGCGATGATGTCTGGTACCTCTTTTTCCAAATGCTCAGCCATACATACTTTGCCTTCTGCCTTAAGAGCTTTGAGTTGAGTCACTACGCGTTCAGTCGCACTATACACTTCAATACGGGTGAGCTCGCGGTCTTCTTCTGGCAGGCGCAATAAGCCGTATAAGTCAAAGTCAGGATTCCGTTTTTTTAGCATTTCAAAAGCGACAAAAGCAGCCAAATGACTTGAAAAGACCACATTTTCTGCATGGAAGCGCTCTATGATCTTATCACCCAGCATTTTGGTATACACCTGATCGCGCTGCACATTTTTCGTTATTTCACCTTTCAGCATGAAATACTGCTTGATGTCGACTTCGCGGCCATTATTGTCAAAACTGCGTCCCTCCTGGTCCACAAAATTTCCAAAAAGGTCTAGTGGCTTCCCGAAGTTCAACGTAATGTCAGAGGTCCGTCCAAATGTTTTCCAGACGAAATTCAAAAACTTGCGATAAGAAGCAAATTCGTCATTGAGGATATAGTATTGCTCTTGCCCGGTACGCTTGAGGTGTTGGCTAATAAGCGAATTGCCCTCCAGTACGAAGTGGTAACTCATCACCATTGGAACGATGAAAATTTTTCCTCCATCACCTTCTGGCAAGAACGCTCGCCGCTGCGATTCCATCGCGGTGCCCAGCAAGCCAAGCTTGAGCTTTTTTTCGATACTGCCATCGCGTGAACGTGTGCCACCTGGAAAAAACAGGCTATGTGCTCCACGTGAAATCGCAGTGGTGGAATAAGCATCCAGCACGGCCCTGTAAATAGGGTTTCGTTTACGTCGATCAAGCTTATAAGCGCCTATTCGACTCATGAAGTAGGCGAGAATTTTATTATTAAAAAGATTAAGGCCCGCTCCATAAATAAAGGCAGGAAGCCCCAAAGCGTGCAATCCCCAGCCTATTAGAATCGAGTCTACATTACTAAAGTGCGTCGGTACTAGTACAACCGTACCTTTGGTAGCAAGGCTTCGGATGGCCTCGACTTCGCCTGTCAGATGAACTTTATCCTGAAGACCAAGACGGTCTTTTACTAATGAGCGGATGGTTTTTCCCGCAGATGCATTGAGTAATATGGAAAATAAAAAAGGGAGAATTCGTTTTGCAAAATGGTAGGTTCCTGGTCGAAATACTGAGGCAATCTCCGTAGAATAACGTTCCACGATTTCCCGCACCATCGCTTCTTGGGCAAGCCTTTGTGCTTCCGGATTGCTTTCTTCTTGTTCAAAGTTTACCAAACGCTTTTTGACGCCCGACCAAAACTTCATTTCGTCTTTGGGGTCAACTTTCCATGGTTCTTCCTTGATACGGGCCCGCTCACGGAACATGGTGCTTTCCAGTAATTCAAGTGGACTACCTTTCTTACTATTCAAGAGCTGCTGCATTGCTTCCTCGATCACGGGCTCGAGAAAATCAGACTTGTCTTTCAAAAGCCTCGCAATGGGCCAGTCCTTTATTTTGGGAATAACCGGAGGGAGCAAAATCCCTTCTTTGCGATAATCAGTAGAGGATGCTGGTTCCGATTGGCTCAAGGAGAAGTTTGTTTAATGTAAGGTAGGAAAATAGCAGTTTGGGCAAAAAAAGCGAATTCCCATAATACCTGCTTGGCTAAGTTAGAAAATTGTTAAGGAAATTATGGTAATTTTCTTAACACAGGGATAACATATCAGCCAAATGAAATTCCCTTCTTTGCAATATGGACATTTCCACAATCATTATGTTTTTGGGATTCATCCTGGCTGCGTACTCCGTAGTGGGAAATGACGTAATCCAAACCCTGGGAACTTTTCTTGCCGCAAACGAAAAGCGTCCTTGGTGGGTGTTGTTTCTGTTTGCAGGCAGTATTCTCACCGTTACCGTACTATATGGCTGGGCGTTTACCAAGCCAGAACGGGTCGCTCAGGACCAGGGATTTTCTGCTATAAACGGCACTTCGTACTATGTAGAATATACGGAGGCAAAAAGCTCACTATCTGATGGAGCTTTAGTGTACAAGTCTGTTTTTAAAAAATTAGCAGAGAAACTGGCAGAAGAAGGAGACTCCGTTCTTGCCAGTATCCCTTTTTCCAACATCCAGCTCTATACTAAAAATGGCGACACCTTCCAGAAGGCAGTCATGGCTGAAGCAAGGGTTTCCGGTGCATTTACACTTGATCTTAGACAAAATGGACAAACGACTCAGCACACGATTGTTACAAAGCGTGTTCATGAAGTCTCCTATAATCGCCTGGAAAAATTTGACTATCCGGAAGATATTCAATGGTGGTTTCTACTACCACCGATTATTCTCCTGATCATCACCCGATTTGGAATACCAGTAAGTACAACCTTCCTCATACTCTCTTTTTTCACTCCGAAGAATATGAGCAGTATGCTACTCAAAAGCCTTTCAGGCTATGTGCTGGCCTTTCTGGTTGCGATTCTTTTGTATTTGGCGATTGCGAAAATATTGGAAGCGAAGTTTCATCGGGTAGAGCTTGAGCGTAATTCGAAAGAAACCCGGAATTGGACCATCGTGCAATGGCTATCGACCGCATTCCTATGGAGTATGTGGCTGGTTCAGGACTTTGCTAACATATACGTCTACCTCCCGCGCGACCTTTCATTTGGAACATTGCTATTCTCCCTCGTCGTGATCCTGGCGATGCTTGCCTATATCTTTTATACGCGAGGAGGCGCTATTCAGGAAATCGTTACAGCAAAGACCAATACTTCTGATATTCGCTCAGCTGCGATTATTAACTTTATTTATGGTGCTGTTCTCTTGTTCTTCAAAGAATGGAGCAACCTGCCTATGAGTACAACCTGGGTATTCCTTGGTTTGCTTGCTGGTCGTGAGTATGCACTCAGAGCGCGTCTGTTCCGCAAGGTCGACTGGTCATTGCATAAAATGGTGCTCTCAGACCTTGGAAAAGCTACGATCGGTATCGTAGTAAGTATCCTGCTCGTTGTGGCCATTTACTGGCTCCGTGGCCAGGATGTCGCTAGCTTGTTTTAAAAATAGCCCATTCTGCAATCGGCAATCTGCAATCGGCAATTCAAACAACATGGATTGACGATTGCAGATTTTTTGTCTTACCGAATCACCATCACAGTACCCGTCACAACTTCGCCATCCGGCAAGGTCAGCACCACGGCATAAACGCCTTCAGGCAGACCTTCGGCGCGGAAGTCCTGCTGGTAAGTCGCTGATTGCCAGGCGATTTTGCCCCAGCGATGCCAGATGGTGAGACTGGAGCCTGGAGGGAGATTGGTGATATAAAACGTCTCGTTGATGCCATCGCCGTTGGGCGAGATCGCGTTGGGGAGGATGATGTCGGTGCAGGTGGTGAGACTGACTACGACGCTGTCCTGGCTGGTGCAGATGCTGTCACGACTGACAGTCAGCAGATAACGTCCGGGAAGTGAAACTTCAGGTCGGGCGAGGCTTGCATCGGAGAGACCGGTTTCGGGTTGCCAGCGATAGCGTAAGCCAGGAATTTCGGCGCTTCCGAGCAGATCACTGAAAGGCTGATTGTCGCAAAGTGCAATATCAGAACCAGCATCGGCGAAGGACCCCGCGGGCAACACCTCTACGCTATCATAGCTTAGGCAAAAACTATCTTCTTCGACTTCCAGAAAATAATGACCTGCCGCATTGATGCTGGGCTGAGCGATGCGCGGATCGGAAAGTCCATCCGCGGGCGACCAGCGATATACATATCCGGCTGTTTGTTCTGTACCAATAACATCCTCAAAAGGAAGGTTTGTGCAAAGCGCGATATCGGGTCCGGCATCGGCGCGCTGCGCCGCCAAGCCGAAGTCCACCACGACAGTATCACGCCCCATGGGACGACAAGGACCGCCTAAGTCACTGACAGTCAGCACATACATGCCTGGCACAAAAGGTCGTACCCAAGGCTGCGCCACATCATTTGCAGAAAGTCCCAGCCCTTCCCAGCGATAGCCATAGCCCGGCACCACCGTTTTTCCCAAAAACAAACCAGCGCCCTCGCATATGCTTGTATCAGGTCCAGCATCCGCTGCCGGAGGGCCGCGCTCGGGTAAGCGGGTGACGATTATGGTGTCCTGATTCGTGTTGCGACAGGAGCGCGACGGGTCCGTGACTGTAAGGATATATTGTTGAAACTCACCCACTTCAATCGTCGATACATCCAACTCAGGCTGCGCAACGC
Organism: Bacteroidia bacterium; assembly: GCA_045106685.1. Classification (GTDB taxonomy): domain Bacteria; phylum Bacteroidota; class Bacteroidia; order J057; family J057; genus JAUIGE01. Next base: position 5,454 of record JBGCFB010000228.1, read on the forward strand.
CTGCATTTGACAGCCCTCTATCCGGCGACCAGCGATACTGCAAGCCAGGCTCCTCAGTACCTCCAATGCGCATATTTCGACTCTGGCAGTTCAGGAAAACCGTGTCGCCTGCCTCTGCTACAGGAAAGGGGATAGGGCCGAGGTTGAAGTTGGGTAGGTTAGGGAGGTGTATGCCACTTTGACTTACGGCAGAAAAAAAAGGGTTAAATTGAACTCCTTTCTCTTTAAAACTACAGGCAACCCCTTTATTCTCTGGCGAGTCAATCACAGAGATGACACCTTCAAAAAGTGTTTGATTTCTGGCATTACTAATATAAATTTTACCATCAGGCCCTAGCTGATGTTGTTCAAAAGAAGTTCCTATTGGATTAATACCTATCAAAACTTTATCGAAAGATGGATCTTCTAAATCAAACTGAAAAAGTTCAGATGGGCGGTACTGTGCCTCACTCACATATAGAAACCTGCCTGAAGGAGAAAAGGAGCAGCCATAAAAATCATGATTTAGACCTCTTAATGGCGGGCGATAGGTTCCTAGGTCTATATGGTTTGACAAGCGCCCTTCACAGCGATCAAAGTCAAATACATCAATCATCCCAAAACCTGAAACGCAGGCCAATTTATCGCCCTGTTCACTAAAAACCATTTCCCCGTAATGTCCATATCCCAATTTATGATCAGTACCAATAGCCTGCTTGTGGTGAAAAACAATACCCGAAGCAGTTACCGAAAAAAAAACGAATGTATTATTTTTACGCTCATGAAAAATGAGCCACCAATCAATTCCATTGGCCTTTTTTACTGCCATACACTTTTCAGTATATTCAACTCCTTCATTATCATGAAAAGCTATTTGATCAGAAACTAACTCAATAGTGTCAGGATTAGGGTGATGACGGAGATGGGTGTACATCAAACAAGGTCCTGCTCCAGTTTTTGCACAATCATTCCAGTCCAGATGTATGACAAAATAATCGTAAAGGCTTCCTGGTTTGGTAATAGCAGTAACTCCCTGAGTAGTTGAAGCTCCAAATTGATCAGCAGACATGCCAAGTGTATTGCTAAGCGAGTCGATCATCTTCCCTCTAGCATCAAAAATATACCCATGATTAGCAAAAAATAGCAACTTCCCTTGATTCGAGGATATACTCACCCCTGCTTCCACTAACTCATAATTATTATTTGGAAAACGCTTAATAGGAGGAGGTTTCGTAGAAAAATCTAATTGGACTCCTTCACTTAACACCCAGTTATTATTATACTGGGAATGCAATTCCTGCATTCCCAGTATACACAATAGTCCTAGTGCACATGCTATTCTTAATATCATCATTGCGCTGTTATGGCTGAATAATGATTCGCTCTCCTTGTAAAACTTCACCGTTGAGGCGCCAGATGCCAAAGTATATGCCAGCGCTAAGGTCAGACACATTGATTACTTGCCCTGATACATCACTGCTCAAATCCATACTCCGTACCGTTTTACCTGTCATATCCATTAAAGCGAATTTAACATTTCCTTCCCAGATTTTATTATGTTTGATCATAAAGGCGGCTTGGGTTGGATTAGGATATACCGTAAATGAAACCGGAAGTTCTTCTTCGATCACAGGAGCCGTACTGGCATCTTCAAAAATCCATTAAAACATGGAAAACGAACAGTAATTTCGTAAAAATGTCTTACAAAACATTTTTTTGATGAAATGGAATAAGGAATTTATAGACCTTTTGCCATCAATAGAAACATCACTGACTAACCGACTACAGATTGAAAAAACATTCTCCAAAAACAACAAAGGCCTCATCGAAAATCGATGAGGCACTTAGCCATGGCGAACCATGGTTACAACACGAGAAAGCTAGTTAGGTAATCTGCAAAGAACGAAAAATGCGGTTTACTTAAGGTGCAAGTATCTCCAGCAGTTGCTGGCCATATTTGCGAAGTTTATAGGTACCCATTCCGCTTATTTTTTCCAATTCCTGGTAGGTAGTAGGTCGGTGAATCAAGAGCTGGGCTAGGAGTGTGTCTGGAAAAATGCGGAACGGGGGTAGTTCAGTTTGTTTACATAAGGTGTGGCGGAGCGCGAGCAAGCGAGCTTCAAGTAGTGTGTGAGTGAGTGCAGTAGTGAGTTTTTTGTGAGTAGCGAGTAGGGTTTCGGGAGCAGACAGATAATCTTGCCCCATAGGAGTGAGATGCAAGTTATTTGTTTCGGTGTTTAGCTTTAGCCAACCTTCCTGACGAAAAAGGGCTAAACAGCCTTTCCACCAATGATTTACGAAAGATGTCAAATCACCAAAGTCATAAGCGTCAGCCGTATGATGTGGCCTTACCTGCTTCCAGGATTCAAGCAAGTTTTCAGCTGTCATGCGTCGGCTACTCGTAGCGCCTAGTACCCATACCGCAAAGTCGCGAATATTAATACGTTGGGCCTCTGTAGATTGCTGTGACATTGTTTTGTTTGCGTCCTGTTTGTTGATGACATTACAAACATACCATGCCCACACTAGGAGTACATGACCAATCGGGGCCAAAATGTAACTGATTTTTACGCCTATTCATCTAAGAAAAATTGAATACTGCGCTATATTTTAAATGTAAGACGCTGATTGTCAGATACTTAATTGTTATCTGATATAGGGTTCAATGTAACAGCTAGTTCACAGAATAGATGGATTTTTTTGCCCAAAAATGTAATAAAACCCCTCTGCCTAGCATAAAAAGGCTCATTGAAAACCATATTCCATGATTTCCCCAGGAGGCAGTTAATAGATAGGCAGGAAGGAAAATGGTAAATGTGCTTAGTATCATCGTTGTCCTGAGGGCGGCTGTTGCGGTAGCGCCTATATAAACACCGTCCCATATAAAAGCAGAGGCACTCACAATAGGTAAAGCGGTGAGCCAGGGTAAGTAAGGTAGTGCAGCTGTCTGAAGTTCAGCCTCAGATGTGAAGCGCGCCAATACCCATGGCCCAGCCAGCGCGTACGCGATACTATAGCCTATTCCAACAGCAATCCCCCACACCAGGAGGATGCTTATCGCTTTTCGCAATGATGACGTTTCTCCGCTTCCTTTAAATTTCCCCACAAGGCTTTCTGCTGCAAAAGCAAAACCGTCAATGCCATAGGACATAAGAAAGAAAAACTGTATCAGCATTTGATTTACGGCCAGTGCATCGCCACCAGCCGCCGCCGATCGGTCGGTAAAAAAAGCAAAGACGAATGTCAGGCAGACCGTTCGAATGAAGATATTGCCGTTGATGGCAAAGAAGTGTTTAAGTGGCGCGAGTGCTATAAGGCTGCGCCGACTCATCGTTATAAGGTTGGCGCGATAGCGATAGGTAGCCAGTGCTACTCCCAATGCTAGCCCGGTATAATTTGCGATCACCGTCGCAAGGGCGACGCCTTCGGCGCGCATGTCCAGGCCAAGGGCAAGTAGAATATTGAGCAAGACATTGATGCCGTTTACTACAATCGTAATATAGAGCGGGAAGCGCGTATTTTGCATCCCGAGGAACCAGCCGTTGAGGGCCATAAGGCCCAGGGCCGCTGGCGCCGCCCAAATCCGAATGCGGAAATACTCCGCTGCAACAGCTTCTACCTCAGCCTCTCCATGTAATAATTTGAAAGCAAGCCATTCCAGAGGGACTTGTAACACCATGAGGGCCAATCCCAAGATGATCGCTAATCCAAAGCCACGGCCAAATGTATGTGCCTGCGCTGAAAAATCTTTTGCACCATAAGCCTGAGCTGTAATTCCGGTTACGCCCATCCTCAAAAAACCGACTGACCAGTAAATGGTATTGAAGATTGTACCGCCCAAACCGATGGCTCCGAGGTATAGAGCGGGATTTTCCGCTATTTGACCCATCACCATGGTATCAGCCAAACCCACCAGAGGTACTGTTAGGTTGGCAAGCAGATTGGGTATGGCCAGACGAAAAATTTCACGATTCATGTGCGAATGTGAACTTTTTTTGAAAAAATTAAAACCTTATGGACATATAGCTGTTCTGCTATATGTCCGTTCAATTACGGACAGATATTAGGGCTTGGAGGTTCCGTCGCATTCGTGGCGGAGCCTTTTTTTGTATCTTTGCGCGGCATTTCATTTTCCAGGAAAAACAATTCCTTTTTTAATGATTTGTACAAAAAAATCACGCGAATCTATTAAACTCTTAAAGTCTAATATCATGAAAGTATCCCAAATGGCCGAAAACCTGATCGCTTCTGAAATTATCACGCTTTCGAACTCGATCAAGGCCAAGATGGCCGCCGGTGCTTCCATATACAATTTGACAATTGGCGACTTTAACTCGGAGCTATTTCCTATCCCTGAGGAATTGCGCCAGAATATTATACAAGCATACCAGGATGGCCACACCAACTACCCTATGGCCAACGGGATGCCTGAACTCCGCCAGGCGGTGGCAGATTTTGTGAAGCGCGAGCAAGGCATTACGTATGATGCTGATGAGGTATTGATTGCTTCTGGAGGCCGTCCGCTTATCTTTTCGGCTTTTATGGCGCTCGTCGATCCAGGTGACAAGGTGATATATCCAGTGCCTAGCTGGAATAATAATCACTATGGATATATCACAGAGGCTGAAAAGATCGAAGTCGAAACGGCTCCTGAGGATAACTTCATGCCTGATGCCGAGCTGCTTGCTCCATATGTAGAAGGCGCTACCCTACTCGCACTGTGTTCTCCATTGAATCCAACGGGGACAGTTTTTTCTCGTGAGCAGCTATCGGGTATTTGTGAAATGGTACTTGCTGAAAATGCGCGTAGAGGTCCTGATGAAAAGCCGCTGTATGTATTTTTTGATCAAATATATTCTAATCTGGTTTACAATGGTCAGCATCTCAACCCTGTGATGCTGTATCCTGAGATGCGTCCTTATACGATTATGATGGACGGTATGTCAAAAGGCTTTTGTGGAACCGGCTTGCGTGTAGGTTGGGGATTTGGACCTCGCCACGTGATCGACAAGATGAAAGCCATCTGTACACACACGGGAACCTGGGCCGCCAAAGCGGAGCAAATCGCGACTGCTCAATATCTTAATGATGCTGATGCGGTAGACGCTTTTTCACAAGACCTGCACGTAAAGCTCAAAACTCGTCTGGATGGTTTTTATGCAGGTATTCTTTCGATGAAAGACGCCGGCTTGCCAGTTGATGCTATTACACCACAAGCTGCTTTGTACCTTACTGTTAAGATCGACGCGCGTGGTTATAGTACTGCAGATGGTAATCTATTAGATACATATGCCAAGGTTCAGGAGTATGTACTGAATGAAGCTGGTGTGGCACTTGTGCCATTTAATTGCTTCGGTGCAACTGATACGCCATGGTGTCGTCTCTCTGTAGGAACTGTCGCCATGGACGATATTCCTGCAATCACGAATCGCTTACAAACAGCACTTTCTAAGCTTACACAAGCTGCTGTAACAGAAGCTTAGTGCTCTTAGGTTGTTCTGGGTTTAAGGTTTGGGGTTTTGAGTTGCAAAGCTAATTGAACCCAAAACACAAAACTCCAAACACATAACATTTTTTTCATGAAAGGAATACCGAAGGCACCAGCTTTCGCACTCGTAACTGGAGGAAGCCAGGGTATAGGCTTCGAACTTGCCAAAGCACTGGCTGACCAAGGCTTGAATATCGCGCTGGTCGCACTTCCTGGAGCCGAATTGGAAGAGGCCGCCAAAGCAATTCGCGCCGCCCATCCAGGGCTGGAGGTCCGTACCTTGGGCCTCGACCTTACCGATGAAGCTTCGCCAGCCAAGGTGTATGCCTGGGCAACAGAAGAAGACCGCAAGGTGCGCGTACTCGTGAACAATGCCGGATTTGGCACGAGCGGTGTCATGGATACGAAACCTATCGGGCTTTATCTTAATATGATGAAGCTCAATAATCAGGCGATGGCATCCATTACCTATCACTTTATGGAGCACCTTCGCCAGTCCGGAGGAGGCCACGTGCTCAATATGAGCAGTATGGAAGCGACTGTTCCACTGCCTTATAAGGCTGTTTATGCAGCAACAAAAGCCTTTGTCTATAATTACTCGCAGGCACTACGAGTCGAACTCGCAGGCTACGACGTGAATGTGACAGTCGTGTGCCCTGGACCTACTGTTACAAATGAGGAAGGGCTTGCGCGCATCAAGACTTTTGGGGATGAACTCACATGGTATCATAAGCTTGTGATCAAATTTCCAGACTACACGGCTCAAAAAGCGCTGCGTGGTCTCAGGAAACGTAGCGCAGTTGTGGTTCCTGGAACTGTCCCTGGCATCCTTTTTGGTGTAGCCAGGCTGCTACCTGCTTCATGGAAAATGAACATACTGGCAAGAATTTTTAGAAACTATAAAGACCATTAGAGATTTCCACGATTGGTTTCTTGTGGTAGAGGCGTTTTGCAAAACGCCTCTACGAAACATGATAATCTCTATTAAAGACTCTGTTTTTATTTTTTTGCCTTAAATCTGTAACTTTGCAGCCTGTTTCAGGTATTAGTTTCTCTTATTAGCAAAACGTATATACAATGTCCTTCCGTTCACATGTAATAACCCGCGAGCAAGATCTTGCAAGCGTACTTACTCTTGAGAATCTCCGCCACAAGCTCATCGTCTGGAATGATGAGGTGAATACCTTCGATTGGGTTATACAATCGTTGGTGGAAATATGTGACCATGTGCCTGAGCAAGCGGAGCAATGTGCAATGATGATTCATAACAAAGGACGTTACGCCGTTAAGCATGGCGACCGCACCGAACTGCGCGTTATGCGTGAAGCCTTATCCGATCGCGGCATAGGCGCTACCGTTGAGGCGTAAGGCCTTAGGCACGTTTCAAAAATAAATACTCCAGTTTTTATTTTATCGCCGTGCCTTACCAACTTACCGATACCATCGAATTTCCCGATCCTGCTTATGCTCCCCCGAGTGGGATTCTGGCAGTAGGAGGAGATCTGAAACCTGAGCGTCTATTATTTGCTTACGAACAAGGGATATTTCCCTGGTATAGTGATGACGAGCCCATTATTTGGTGGTCGCCCGATCCACGTTTTGTGCTTTTTCCAGAAAATCTAAAAGTCTCCAAAAGTATGCGCCAGGTCCTTCGGCGTGAGACTTTCAAAATTACGTACGACGAAGTATTTCCAGCTGTAATCAAAGCCTGCGCAAAGGTTCCGCGCGATGGCCAAAGCGGTACCTGGATTACTGATGAGATGGTGGAAGCCTATATACACCTTCACAAGCTCGGCTATGCACATAGCGTAGAGGCCTGGCAGCATGGTAAACTCGTAGGTGGGCTGTATGGTATTTCTTTGGGAAACGCCTTTTTCGGTGAGAGCATGTTTGCAAAGGCGAGCAATGCCTCCAAAGCTGCTTTTATCACCCTCGTGCAAGCGCTTTCCAGCCAAGGCTTTGAGATGATCGATTGTCAGATGCCGACCGATCACTTAGCCAGCCTAGGCGCAGAAACGATTTCTCGTGATCAGTTCCTTGAGCTTCTTCCTGGATATGTTGAAAACGAAACACTTCAGGGCGATTGGGGAGATTTGTTAAAAACATAAACATGCCCTCCGTTTTGAAACGAAGGGCATGCGGTTCCTTATTGAAAAGCTATTTTAGTGCTTTATCAAAATCTTGTGCGTGACTATCATGGCATTGCCTTGCATCACACGGCCAAAATATAGGCCAGCAGAAAGCTGATCAGTTGTAATGCTTGCAGTAGTGTTCTCAGGATCGAGCACTTGACTTGAGACTACTCTTCCATTCAGGTCAAGAAGAACAAAACTACCAGGAGCATCGAGTTCATATCCTATGCTAAGCACATCGTTTGCAGGGTTCGGTGCAACTGTGAAGGCAGCTTCGTTGAAGTCGGTTATGCGGCGTCCTTTCGTTGAGCCAAAGCTGAGAGAACGTGTGCGAGTAGGCACGACTACAGTATGGGTAGCGGAATCTTTACAGCCAAGCGCATCTTCGATAACGAGTTGAAGGGTATAATTTCCTCCGTTTTTGTATTCGTACTGAAGACCTGTGCCTGACTTTGTAGCTGAACCATCTCCCATCGACCATACGCTCTTTGTTACGAAGTTGCTTGATGAGCTTTTGTCTACCAAGTTGAATTCACGGCCATAAGGATTAGAAGGAGCAGCAGCACCGACACCAATTTCAGCTTTACAGAAAGCAACCTCGTCGTCATCAGGAGCAAGGACACAGTCCGCCGAAGCGATGACTTCCACAACGATAAAGCGATCAATGACTTGGATGGAGCATCCATTTCGTCCATACAACTTCACTGTGTAGTGTGTTTCAACTTGATTTGGATCATGCTGGAATGTAATCTGGTTGCTAGGGCTGATATCTACGATCGGATTCTGGTTCGCTATATTGATCCAGCCATTCGTAAAGTCGATAATAGGGTTACCTAGAGGATTGCCAAAGGCACCCGACTTGTACACTTCAATACGAAACTGCGTCATCGCTTCGGAGCCTGCGAATGATATCGAGTACTCATGATTTTCACATACTTCAGTTTCTCCAGTCAAAACCGGATTAGGTGTAGAGGTGAAAGTAAAGTCTTTTACCTTGGTAGGATTTCCACCACATTCGTCTGTCAGTACAAGTTCTACACGGTGCAACTCATCTATCGTGAAGGTGAAATAGTCAGTAAGATCGAGTACTGGAATCGCATTCATCGTGACTACAGGGCCTCCTGTAATGGATGTTCTCGGTCCAGAAGGATTTCCAAAATCATTCAGAAGCGTTACGAAAATTTCATAAGCAACGTAATCATCACTGGCAGTAGCATCTAGCATTACTTCAGTTGCAGTACAATTTTGTGTCAGGGTAAATTCAGCCTCGCCTGCATGGGAAGTTTCTACAATCCTTGAATATGAGATAGGTGCTGACTGTGGATTACAAGGGCCATTTATATCGAGGGTGATACGATATCTTTTCTTTCCTTGAAAAGCGTAGCCCAACGGTCCGGTTGAAGACTCCAATCGGATTTGATTTGTAAGGTAGCTTACCCAACCTGTTGACTGCGTACAACATACTACATTGTCTTGCGCATCCACCTCTTCTACCGTGATACGATATTCGTCCGCTCCTTCTGTGTCAGAGATGTCGATCATCATGTTGTCGCAGGAAGTACTTAGAATATCAAATTTGGCTTCTGTCTCACGACCCGCTTCAAACTCAGCATACATAACATCTTCGTCTGTACAATGACCGCTTACCCGCAGAGCGATGCGGTAGAATTTACTTTGCTCAAAATTATATGCTTGACCGAGCGGACTATTGATGTCACTAAGATTAATAATGTCATCCAGCTGAGTAAATGGCGTTGTATTGGATAGCAGAGTTCCGGGAATCACATCGCCATCGGCATCGAGTTCTACAATTTCAAGGACATAGTCATCTGGGTAAATGGAGCTGCTGATATCTATGACTACACTATCACAACGCTCGCTCGTAACCAAAAGGCCTGCACGAACATTACAACCACAGAGCTCTGTACTATCGGTAGTTTGGCCAAATAAAGCATTAGAGTTAAAAGAATCCCAAGGCCCTACAAAATTGGTGACCAGTCGAGTATTCATAGCACTCAACGTTAGGGAAGAAGGGTCATCTGTAATGTTGGCGGAGCCAGTTTCATTCATGTGGTAACCACCTTGGGCCCACAATCCCATACGTTCCAGGCAACACTGATCATTGGTGTCATCAAAATCGATAACCGCTTGTAGGTAGTAAGCAGAGGTAAAGGCTGTGCTACTAGTGCCATGACCTAAGAAGCCGATATTAATATCGTGGTAATGCTGTGCAATCGATGTTAAGATAATTACTCGTTCTGAGCCAGGCTTGAGTGTCAACGCAGTATTGGGCGCATTCACATTGATGGCATTGCTTACATGTCCTCCAGATTCATTTACGAATGCACTGTCATCGGTTAAAACCGTGGCGATAATATCGGCGAGTTCTGTGCCAAGGTTGGTACTATCAGTTCCAGGCGCAATAATTCCCATCAGTGCAGAGCGTGCCAGTGACACAGCACTTGATACTAATTCTGGATCCCATGATACTCTACGAGTAGCATAAGCCGCACGTAAGTCTGCACTATGGATATTGACAGTCTCTATACTATCTCCATTATCCATGAAGTCAAGTAGAACGGCACCTGCTTCAACCTTTGATTTAGCCTCTCTTGTGCCAATTCCTCCGCTTCCTGCTTCCGCACGTAAAAGTCCGCGGTATTCTCCCTGAATGCGTACCGTTTTATCGCAAGCACAATCGCTCGGAAGCTTATTTTTATTGGTACAAGCATATAGAAATCGCATGGTTACCTTGGTGTTTCCATAGTATGGCCCGCGGGAAAGATCATTGATGTCGTGTCCTTGTTCTGAGTAAACGCTGGAAACTTCTGCTCTTCCAGCACCAGTACCTGCTCTATAAAACCGATCGATTGTATGCCAATTATTTGAAGGTATGATCGTATTTGAAAACTCGGTATGTGTGGCTGGATCTGGCTCAATAACATAATGCTGAGGTCCTGATGCACGGAATACAAGAAACTTACATCGGCATACGGTGTCTTGTCCGCCTTTAGAAAGCGAAGTAGTAGACACTGTTTTGAGCTCATCGCCATAAAAATTATCCAGGAAGTCCTTTGCTTTTTTGGTGCCAAAGCGCTGTTCGACAAACTTGTCAAGCGGGACTGTCTGGTTGGTGCCCTGTAGCACCCATTCCTTAATGGGCATGTACATATCCTCTTCCATATACATGAGCTTACCTTTTCCTTTTGCACCATTTATATATACTGGCGGCAAGGAGGTATTGCTGGGGTTTTGAAGAGGACTTCCGAGCGAGTCTAGTTCTAGGTACAGCGGGTCAGGGCCATCCTGCATGTTGGTTGAGGTCTGAGCTTGCGAAAATGCAGCAAGACACATGAAAATGGCAATAGAGAGTAGGGTTTTGTAATTGTTGAATAAATACATAACAAATCGTTGTTTGGAAATAATTGAATGCTTCCGTTCAGACATAGGTATCCTGTCTTCCTTGTGGGAAGTATTGGTAGTGGGTAGCCTGTACCTGTATGGAATGCGTATTAAAGTTGGTAGTTATAAAGAACTGGAGATCGTTTCATTTCGTTGACAATACAAGTCTACGGCGATGCTCAAGTTTCCCCAATTACACTTTGTCTTCCTTTTAGCAACTGAGTATCCGGAATACACATTGCTTGCAAGCGTCGTTTAGGCTCGTTTTTAATCAAAATCGCCGATTAAAGCCGCTAAACGCACTTACATCTACTCTCCAAAATACATTTTCGACTTGCTTTTTGAACTGATAAAAACAATAAAACCGCCACCGATGAGTCCATCGGTGGCGGTTTTAAACAAAAAACTTGCGAAAAATAAGAAAGAGGTAGACTACTCCACAATCACAATCTCAGGGTTTTCTTGCATGTCATATTCAGGTAATTCCTGATCGTTGAGGAAATAGCGGATGCTTTCCCACTTTGTGTTACAGTTGTCAGTAGCAAGCCAAAACTGCACAGTGAGCTTGTCGGTACCGAATGTGTCCTTCTTGATGTAATAATCGTGGCTGATAAGCTTAGAGAATGTCGTCAGCAAAGGCTTGTTTGAAACAGAGTCTATATAGCGCTCTGTATAATTAAATGGTCCGAATGTGCCTTCGGCATTGGTGCCAGGACGCAAGCGATCATCAAAGCCTCCGTTGGTGCGCTCACCGCCGGTGTAGTCGATCGTTACCTGTAAGTTGGCAGGGTTATAAATTTCCTGAACGTAGTTACGTCCATCTTGAGTTTGGTATTCTACTGTAAAGGTCTGGGTGCCGAGCATAACATCAGGCAAGTCTTGTATGCAGTCATCATTCTGACAGCTTGATAAGGCGCTGCCCATTACAACGAAAACAGATACTAAAATCCAGGGATTGATATAGCGGTTCATATTGAAACTGATTTTGGGGATAAAGATAGCAACAAATCCGGGCGAATTTTACCAAATTGCGCAACAAAGCAAAAGGAGACCCCGTTTTGAGGCTCCAATCAAGAACGTATTTCTGCTGAGGAAAGTGTAATGGCCAAGAAGCGCAAAGGAACTGCGGAACAAACCGCTCAAACATATCAGAAGATTAACCTGATCGAACTCCCCAATGGTATCCGGGTACTACATTTGTACATCCCTTATACCCGGGCAGCGCACTGTGCCTATGTTTTTGATGCGGGAAGCAGGGACGACCCTGATGATCGTGAAGGACTTGCTCACTTTCTGGAGCACATGATATTTAAGGGAACCGAAAGAAGAAAAACCTTCCACGTCCTTAATTATCTGGAATCAGTAGGTGGGGAAATCAATGCTTACACGACTAAAGAGAAGACCTGTATATATGCCTCGCTTGCAGCGGAGCATGCTGAGCGCGCCGTCGACCTCCTTACCGATATCGCTTTCCATGCTACTTTTCCCGAAAAAGAAATCGTCAAAGAGCGCCAGGTAATCTCCGAAGAAATCGACTTGTATCGAGACGCGCCCGACGAGGCGATCTTTGAAGACTTCGATGTGCAGCTCTTTCCTGATCATCCACTTGGAGCCCCTATTCTTGGATCCAAGGATAGCATCTCCAATATCGGCCAAGATGACCTGAACCAGTATGTCGGCAGCCGATTTACACAGGGTAAAGTGATGTTTGCGATTGCGGGCAATGTGACCGAAAAGCAGATGACGCGCTTAGTCGATAAGTACATTCGCCCTCAGGAACTGCCTAGCGGAAGCTTGGTCCGCAACAAGCCCGGCCTCTACAAACCCAGTATTATAGAGTCAACGATCCCTGGCCAGCAAGCACATGAACTCATGGGTGGACGGGCTTTCCATATGCGGCATGAGCAGTATCATGCTTTTCTTTTGCTGATCAATATGCTGGGGGGACCCGCGATGAACTCCAGGCTTAATTTGAATATTCGTGAAAAATTTGGCCTAACATATTCTATCAACTCCTTTTATGCGCCCTATCTCGATAGTGGTATTTGGGGAGTGTACTATGCCTGCGAGCAGAAGAATTTGAAGCGAGTACGTCGCTTAGTCGATAAGGAACTGAATCGTCTTGTCGATAAGCCCTTAGGTAGTTTACAACTCCATCAAGTAAAAAAACAACTGATAGGCCAGTTGATTTTATCTCACGAGAACCCACTCAATCAACTTCTTTCGGCTTCGAAGGACTTGCTTGATTTTGGTGTTTTTCAAAATTTCCATGATCAACTCGGCAAATTGGAACAAGTCACCGTTGCCCAAATTCAGGAAGCAGCTCGCCTGATATTTGATCAGGACATTCGCTCACGGAATACATATCTGCCTGATTGATTGCTGGCTATTAGCGGTTTGCTTTTGGCTTTATCTCAGGCCAAAAGCTAATAGCCAATCGCTAACAGCTCAAGTATTGACCACTTTTTTTACCTTTGTCCAAAGCCCCGAAATAAATACGATCATGAAACAGTGCGTCATTTTTCTGCTTGCCATGTGGGTATACATGCTCCCGGCCCAGCAGATTCCTGCAGAAGTAACCTACTGCGGCATCAAACTAAAACTCACAGCCGAAGCTCAGGCAAATCTGGCGACCTATGTCGCTGGGATTTACGAAAGCCCTCGCTACTACAATGCGATGGTAGAACGTGCCTATACCTATATGCCTTTTATAGAAGAGGCACTTCGCGAGCAGAAAGCTCCACTCGACCTTAAGTATCTTGCGATTCAGGAAAGCTCACTGAAAGGTGACGCAGTCTCATCCTCCAATGCCGTAGGCTACTGGCAGTTTAAGGAACCTGTAGCAAAGGACTTTGACTTGCAGGTAACTCGCCAGATCGACGAGCGCCGTCATATCTTTCGCTCATCGCAGGCAGCAGGTATGTATCTGAAAAAAGCCAATGAGGACTTTGATAACTATGTATATGCCGTTATCGCCTATTATGAAGGGATGACTGGTGCAGTACAGTATACAAATCCTGAATTTTATGGAAAGCGTGAGATGATCGTTGACGAAAATCTGCATTGGTATGTGATGAAAGCAATCGCACACAAGATCGCCTATGAGCAGGCGCTCAATATGGAACATACACCCAAAATTTGGTTGGAGCCAGCGATCGTGGAACGCGGATCATCACTTGCAGACCTCAGCAACAAGCATGGAGTAGAGGCTGGCCTTATCCTGGAATACAATCCATGGATTCTTGACGAGCGTCGTCTGCCAAGTATGACCTATTATATCCCGCGCTTCGACGCGCCTTATCCGGGCCATACGACTGATCCACTTAGCACTCCTGCTCCTCCTGTTGCAAATAATAGCGGTGGCGGAAGTCTGCCTCCAGGAACAGTGTTAGATTCTGTTAATACGCCTGAAGCAAGTGTGACACCAAGGCCACGGCCAGTGGTGAATTATAGTGGTACAGCCGGACCTCCTGCCCAGCCAGTAGAGGCTCGACCAGATAATAACTATGCGAAATTTAAGCTAACCCGAGATCTTCATTATGGCGCAGAGTACGTCATGGTAAAGCCTGGTGACTACCTGAATACGATAGCAGATCAAAATAACATCTCTTTATTAAAGCTTCTTTTTTACAACCAACTCAATGCTTCTCAAATGCCGGAGCCGGGTAAGATTCTGTATTTGAACAAAGCAAAAAAAGTACAATACCACATCGTCGAACCTTACGAAAACATTAGTGGAATAGCCGCACGTTATGGTAAGTCTGTGAAAAAGTTGCAAAAGTTGAATGGTATGGAGAAAAATGACCTTGTGATTTATGTAGGTCAAAAGCTTCATGTAAAAAAGAAAAAGACAAAAGGTGAGCGTCTGATTGTCTTACAAAAAGACCTGCCAGGTTCAGAGAACCCCAAGCCAGCTTCGAATGGAGGAAGTTCTCCTTTTTTAGAAGATGAAGAGGTGATCGAAAAACCGGTATCTGAAAACCCTACTCCTGTGACGCCTGTGGAAGAACCTACAGAGGACTTTGAAGGCCCAGCGACAGAATGGGTGGAACATACCGTTCAGCCGGGTGAAACGCTTTGGCGGATTTCGCAGGCATATGGTACCAAGGTAGAAATCATCAAGCTGGTCAATAAGCTTACTACTGATTCGATCTCTCCGGGTACGACGCTTCGCATCCTCGCCAAGAAGGATAAACTTCAGGAAATGAATGGCGGTAGGTGATTTGATGATTTGATAATGTGAGGATTAGCTGATTTAAACAAGGTGTAAGTTTCTGGTTTTAAATGAGACTTATGCTGTTAATAGCGACTAATTTGATATACACCTATTTTGTTAAGCATCATCAAATCGGTTCATAATCAAATCAGCTAATCATTAGACCATCTCATCAACATGAGTGAACCTTCTTTCCAAAATTTATCTGTAGATCCCGGAAGCCTACCTCAGGTTGCTGCCGCAGATTTCCACAAACTGGAACCGCGCTATCGGATCATCAGGCTAATAGGCGGACTGATATTTTGGTCGTTTGTGCTTGTGGGTTTAGGAATAGGAAGTTGGTTCGCTCCAGCTCATTGGTGGAAGTCCATTGCATGGATTGTAGCTCCTGGTATCGCCCTTGCCACAACAGCGTACCGCTGGATGGCATTTCCATATATGGAGTATGCACTCCGCGAGCGGGATATCATTTTTAAAACGGGTTGGCTGTGGAAAGCGAGTACCGCTATTCCATTTACGAGAATTCAGCATGCAGAAGTCGATCAGGGCTTTTTCGAACGGATGTACGGACTGGCAACGCTCAATATCTTCACAGCTGGAGGAAGTAGTTCTGATCTCGCTATTCCTGGCCTTACGCAGGACCACGCTAACCGATTGCGTGATTTTATTCTGGGAAGAACTACTAGTGTCGTGAGCGAAGAAACCATTGATCATGTGGTCATGGATAATGAGATGATGGAAGGCAATGCGCTAGAAACAAATGATAAAGACGACATGAATAATGATCTAATGACACATGATCAATGAATTCATGAATAATGATCGAATGACAAATGACGCTGAGGCTAACCCGTTTCCGGATGCTCGCCGGCAGTCGCCTGCTGCCTTGATCTTTTTTGCGATCAAGGTCATCACAGGGATGGTTCGTCAATGGTGGCCGCTGCTTATCCTGATCGTAGCGGGCAATGGGTCTGGCAGGAAAATATGGATGGCCCTGGGCCTTGCGGCCCTAAGTGCAATCCTCATTATTCGATCTGTAATCAGCTATTTCAAATTTACATTTCACTTAAGCGGTGATGCGCTCGAAGTAGCACGCGGAGTCCTCGGTAGACAAAAAATCAGCTTGCCATTTGATCGAATCCAAGCCGTAAATTTTGAGCAAGACCTGATCCACCAAGTACTGAATGTCGTCAAAGTAAAAATAGATACAGCAGGCTCAAGCAAAGACGAAGTAAGCCTTGCGGCCCTTACACGCGCTGATGCAGAAGCGCTAAGAGACTACGTTTTTGCCAATAAAAAAGACCCCATAAGTTCCGAAACCGAAACCACGGATGAGGAAGCGCCAATGTTCAACACTCCCTGGCTTTCGCTCTCTGTTAAGGATTTGCTTAAAGTAGGTTTGGGACAAAACCACATTCGGACAGCGCTTATTATTATTGGTTTTTTCTTTTCCATAGCCAATCGCCTCGAAGATGCAATCGGCTGGAACGCAGAGGATACCTATTATACGATTGTTGGTGCCGAGACGGATAGCTGGATCAATATGGCCCTGATCGCCTTGTCGTTTTTTCTTGTCGTGAGCATCGCTTTCTCTATGGGCCGGACGGTATTGCGCTACTTCGGCTTGCGCCTTTGGCGCACAGCAAGAGGATACCGCCTTACCGCTGGACTCCTCCAGCGTCGCGAACAACAAGTAATCTTCCCTAAGGTGCAGCTTGCACGTGGAAAGCGAACCATACTTGAGCGCCTTTTGAAACAACACACATTTACCCTCAAGCAAGCCAGTAGTAAGTCTACCGGCGGAGGGAATTTTGTCGTACCTGGTCTATCGAGTGAGCATGTAAGCAAATTGCTAAAGCCTATTTTTGGAGATGCCCTTGCTGCTGATTCAGATAAGCTTGTGATAAGTCCTTTGTATCGCTGGCGCCTAATTCTGCGGACAGGGGTATTACCCGCTGCTGTTTTGGCGATTGCAGGATATTTTACTCAAAACTGGGAACTCATCCCGCTGGCTGCTTTTTGGTTGGCTATTCGCTTTTGGTGGAGCTTTCGCTTTTGCAGCACCTTCAATATCAGCCTCAATAATGAAATACTTGCGGTAGAGCGCGGTGTTTTCACACGAAGCAGGGATGTATTGGCATATTATAAAATACAAGCAGTCACGCTTCGCCAGAGCCCATATCAACGTAGGAAGCAACTTGGCTCGCTCACGCTTCATACTGCTGGTGGAGATTTGCAGATGCCATTTTTGCCACTTGCACATGCTGTGGCACTTGAGGACTATTTCTTATATGTGGTAGAGTCCGATCAGCGGCCGTGGATGTAGTCGCTTTCGTTAAGGTTTTGTTAATGTTGCCAGCCAAGCATTACACGCTGACTATTATAAATAGAGGGATTAGCGGCGATAAGACAAGAATACATATAAAGATGACTTTCGGCATTCCGTATAGTCAAAAGAAAAAATTGTACTTTTGCGCCACCTATGGCGTTGGGTCAATGTTTACATCGCCATTTTACCATAATAAACTGTTTCAACCAATGAAAATCCGCAATCTGCTCGCTGTAGGGCTACTGTTGTTGAGCCTGATAGGCTCTGCGATGGCGCAAAACGGCGACAAGGTAGGGTTTGTCAATCTGAATGCGGTCCTAAGCCGTATGCCAGAGTACAATGCCGTACTAAAAAGCCTCCAAATCAGGGAGAAAAAGTATGCCGAGCGACTTCAAGTCGAAAAGCAATACCTTGATACAAAAGTTCAAGACTATGTAGAGGCGAAGCAAAATGGCGCTACAGAAGCCGATCTGAAAACTCGGGAAAACGAATTGTTGCGCTTGGAAAAAGAAGTGAAAGCATCTGCCGCAAAAGCTGACGAACAGCTTGCGAGGAAGCAAATGGAACTCATAAAGCCTGTAATGGATAAACTCCAGGCAACGATTGATCAAATCGCTAAAGCTCAAGGTTACACCTATGTGCTTAACTCCGTAGACGGCGCTGCTGTATCAATCGTACTCAATGCTCCAGAAGATCACGACCTGACCAAAGCAGTGATGGATGCGCTGGGCATCGACTATTCCAATAACTAATTCCAACCATTTCCAACCAAAGACAATGAAAACTAAAATCATACTTCTCAGCTTCGTCATGCTGGCCGGTTTCGCATTCCGCGCCCAGGCCCAAGACAAAGTTGCGTACGCCAATATTCAGCTTATTCTCAACTACATGCCTGAAACCAAGTCTATGGCTCAAACCATACAGACTACAAAACAGATGTATGAGAAAAAACTAGAGCCTCGTTACAAGATCTATCAGCAAAAACGCATTGAACTCGAAGAGTGGGCACAGGCAAATCCGAACGCTACTCAGGAGCAGGCTCAGCCTAAAATCGATGAGCTTCAACGCCTTGAGAAAGAGATTCAGCAAGAAAGTGCAAAGGCAGAACAAGCGCTTGCCAAGAAGCAGCAGGACTTGATGGAGCCTATCACTGAGAAGCTTCAGAATGCTGTAAAAGCGATAGCGAATGAGGAAGGGTATACCGTTGTACTTAATACCCAGGACGGTTCTGGCGTATCGATTGTACTTTATGGCCCGGAAGATCGTGACCTTACCATCAAGATCATGAAGAAACTCGGTATTAAGGTTCCTGAAGGTTCTGACGGGAAATAAATAGCCGATTCTTTTCTATATAAAAAACGTCTTCCGCTTATCCGGAGGGCGTTTTTTTCGTACTGTTGTTTTATAAACCTCTTCACCCATGGCACTTCTCGTTTCGCAAAAAAATGAACTTTTTACGCTGATAGAATCGGCGGGCTTTGCTCCTGCTCAATTTCGGTTTGACGAAAGTGATAGTAATTTTAATATCCTAAAAACGGTTCCCAAGCTCGTCTATATTCCCCATCCAGAGTACGCGTTTTTGTTTGATAGAAAAGGTAGACGAGATGTCCATTATGTCTACTACAGTCCCGGCTTGCATAATCTCATAGAAGATGCTCACCCAGGCACAGACTGGATCATGGTGAAGGCTTATGTAAAGGAGTGGTTGGGGAATCTTTCCCGGGAGCTCGATCAGCCCAATCGCTGGGAGGTCATAGCGATCGCTTTGCGCGAGGAGCAGCCTCACTTTAAGGACGACCCTTTAGCTGCTCAGCCATTTTCGGTTCCTGAGTATAAAGCGCTTTGCGAAAAGCTCGATGAGGCTTCGGAGCGTCTTGGTGAAACGGGGCTGGAGGAATATGAGATCGAGCATATTCGGGTCAAGTTTGAGTATTTGAAACAAAAGGCTGGGAGCATGAGTCGAGGAGACTGGCGCAGTATTTTTCTTGGCTCTATGACGGGCTTAATCGGTCAGTTGGGCCTTAGCCCTGAGGCTGTTAGGGCGCTATGGGAGATGCTGCGAAGTGTGTTTCAGCATATGTTATTGGGGTAAAATAGGGCGGCTTTTTTGGGGTTTAATCGATTTTTTGTTCATATGGAGTTGCTACTTTTTTTAGAAAAAAGTAGCGCAAAAAATCGAAACGAGCCAAGCAAGCCCTCTGCCACTCTCCCCCGCACGCGCTCGTTTCATCCCAGCCGCACCTTTGAATTCATCAAAGGACTATTTTGACAATGGAACAGAAAATTTCATCTCTTAATTGCATCTATTTGTAATTGAACTCCAAACCCTAAACTTCCCCCATGTCGCTACGCTTATTCACCGGATTTGCACCTGATGCTTCTTTGATAGAGGAAGTCGCCCGATGGCGACCTTCGGTAACAGTGCAGGAGAATATTCGCTGGAAGGAGCCTGACTTACTGCATCTTACTGCTTATTTTTTTGGAAAATGGGAGCCTGAAGCGCTGGAAAACCTCAGGGCTTGTCTATCCATCGAAGCGCGTAAGCACCGACCGTTTAGCCTTCAGTTTAAAGATGTCTGCCTTGCGCCTTCCGGCCAACATCCACGGATGATATGGGTGCGTTTTCATCAGAAAACAGCTTTCGCAAAATTGACTCAGGGGCTGCATACGATGTTTTCCCAGTTTGATCCCGACCACCAATTTCGTAGTAAACCGACTCCACATATCACACTTGCCCGCCTAAAGGATTGGCCAGCCGAGGTGAACTTGCCTTATATGGAGGCTTCTTCGGGGCTTAAGCTTCTATGCCGCGACTTGGTTTTGTGGCAGTCTGAGGTCGTGGATGGCAGAACGATATACACTGAGCTGGGAAGGTGGAAACTGGGGAGATAAGCCTTGTAAGTATCTGTTTTTTTAAAGGAAGTTGTCTAACGAAACCAAAAAGGCTAAAAGGTTGTCATATCGAGGGTTAATACAGGCGATACCTGCAATATGTATTTTGATGACAAATACGTTCTTTCTCTTGTTTCCGCCTTGCCGGAAAAGCTCCAGAGGAGCTTCAGGTTGGTAGATCATCATGGCCCCTCCATTTTTAGCTCCGGAGGAGCAGCCCATTCAGTGCCGCTCCTCCGGAGCTAAAACACAGGTGTGTTCGAGTTCTACCAACCTGGCGCGTCTCTGAAGCGCTGCTACCTTTGGCAGCAAGTTTTAAGAATTGGAAACACTTTTACCTAGCTGATAATCAACAAACTACAAAACTTGTCATAAGCAGCAGCCGCGTAGCTGAGTCCCGCATGCGAGACTCAGCTACGCGAGTCGGAATGACAGATTTTATAATAAAAACGGGCTGAATTTATCGATTAGAAAACTTCAAGTAGAAAGATCATAGTGGAAAATTTAAAGTAGAAAACCTTTAAGCATTTCTACAATGCATTTTCCACTTGTTTGAGTATCAAGTCTTTTTAGGAACGAAGGCACTCCTGAGACTTTTCAATTTTCCACTTTCTGCTATGCTCTTTCCACTTGTCTGAGTATCAAGTCTTTTTTAAAACCCCACCTTACCCTGTTTGCCTACATCTAACAAACTCAGATCACCAGCAGTAAACTGCTCGACGTCTTCAAGAATAAGCGTGCGTGAAGCAACTTTCGTTCGCTTTTTGGCGGGAAGTGCTGCCAGGCGCAAGTGCTGTTGTTTGATCGCGAGTTCTACCACACGACGCACAGCACGCGCATTTCCGAAGTACTTGTTGCGGTTGTTGTAGATGAAATTGAGATACTGTTCCAAGTGCTTTTCAGCATCAGGAACGGGAATAATTCCTTCCTGAGCAAGCATCGATCTCGCAACGGTGATGAGTTCCTCCGGCGTATAATCCGGGAAGGTCAACTGGCGATCAAAGCGCGACTTCAAGCCAGGATTGGCTTCCAGAAACTGGCGCATATTGTCAGGATAACCAGCCACGATCACGACGAGTTCGCCGCGCATTTCTTCCATGCGTGTGAGCAAGGCGTCGATCGCCTCACGGCCAAAGTCATTGGCGCCGCCCTGAGCCAGGGTGTAAGCCTCGTCGATAAAGAGCACAGAGCCACGAGCCTTCTCCATCGCTGCCTCCACTTTGGGGGCAGTTTGCCCTATAAACTGCGCGACCAACGATGCGCGATCTGCCACGACGACTTCGCCTCTTTCCAAAATGCCCAAGGCTCTGTAAATCTGTCCGATCAGATGCGCAACGGTTGTTTTGCCTGTACCCGGATTTCCCACAAAAACAGAGTGAAGTGAAAAACGATTGAGCACATTCAGGTCTGTCTCACGATAATAGCGAACGAGCTTTACGAGTTCGTGCACTTCATTTTTTACATCATGAAGTCCCACAAGTTCATTGAGCTGATCCAGGCTTTGCTGCAAGAGATCCTCGTCGATAGGAAGGCTAAGCGTCTTTCTGTTTTTTCGATTAAATATTTCCAGAATATCGTTCTCAGTGAGACGCGAAAGGTCTTCCAAGCTAAGGCTGTCAGGCGATTCGCCTTTCATGATGCGCAGGCCAAGGTTGAGCTTGGCTTCGTCGATCATGGAGAACACATAGCGAGCATTTCCAAAACTACGATCACGCTTGCGATATGCTTCAATCAGGTGCTCGTGTAAACGCTCCTGAGCATCTCCGGTCAGTTCTACCTGACGCTTGCTGGCCGCATACTGAGCAATTTCAGAAAGTTCATCAGGGATATAGTCATCAAAGACGAATGCCGTAGGAAAGCGCGAGCGCAAGCCTGGATTAGACTTCATGAAGCTCTCCATTTCTTTAGGATAGCCAGCCACAACGACAGCGAGGTCGCCAGGGCCATTGGACATTTCCTTCACGAGGAGTTCGATCACTTCGCGACCGAAGTCTTTGCTGTCTTCTTTGTCACGCATAAGCGCGTAGGCTTCGTCGATAAAGAGGATGCCACCACGGGCTTGCTGGATGGCTTCGCGCACGCGCGGAGCCGTATGGCCGATATATTCACCGACAAGATCAGCGCGATCGACCTCATGGATATGCCCACGAGTGAGCAGCCCCAACTTGCGGTAAATGCGGCCAAGCTGTCTTGCGACGGTCGTTTTGCCTGTGCCAGGATTGCCTTTGAATACAGCGTGCAGGTTGATAGTAGAACCTTCTTCCAGCCCTTTGGCCTTGCGGATATTGATAAATTGCAGGTACTGCGCGTATTCGCGCATGCGCGTTTTGATCTCCGTAAGACCTACAAGCCCTTCCAACTCAGCCAGCACTTCATCGAGGCTCAGGTCGTCGACCTCAGAGGGGTCAGGAAGCGTAGGTAATGTGAACGAAACAGGTGCTTGTCCCTGCATCAGACGCGGAGCCCCTTGTTCAAATTCGAAGCCCACTGTAAATGGAATCACCGCAATCAGGGTGTCCATAAATACTATCTCCACCGTGTAGTGATCCAGAAACCAGGTTCCTCTAAAATCGGAGCCCCAACCAGAAGCAATTGTGAATTTGTCCTCACCTCCTTTTACTGGAAAAAGCTCTACCGTACGGCCTTTGAGTTGGCGTGCATCGTTGTAGAAGTTGAATACCAACTC
>JBGCFB010000229.1:0-4394 GCA_045106685.1 Bacteroidia bacterium
GGGGTGTGTGGAGAGTAGCGGGGGGATTTGAAATAACATCAATCCCCAGACATACTGAGCGGGTGATGCTGTATGTGAGAGGCTGGTTTTCCAGGAATAAATCGATGAGATTCTGCATGATTTTTTATTAGAAATTAGATCATTATTCATTAAATCATGATCAATGACTAATGAAAAAATGATCAATTATTTAAGAAGTCAGTGCCTTTTGAAGACGAGGACTGATGACTTCGCCTCCATGCGTGACGCAGGCTCCAGCAAGGATTTCGTTTTCAAAATCAAAGCTGATTGCGCCTTCTTGAAAGCTTTCTTTGAAAAAGTTGATCAAATTCTTGCCGTACATCTTGCTCGCATCAGCAGGAATAGTGGCAGGGAGATTCGAGTCACCCACAATGGTAACGCCGTGTGCCTGAATGACCTGATTGTCCTGAGTCATGGCGCAATTTCCTCCTGTGGAGGCTGCCAAATCGACCACTACTGATCCAGGTTTCATCGCTTTCAGCGTATCCTCTGTTACTAGCAAGGGAGCCTTGCGGCCTGGAATCTGAGCTGTGCAAATAACAACATCCGACTTTGTCGCAAATTCCTGCACAAGTTCTGATTGGCGGCGTTTGTATTCTTCCGTTTGTTCCACGGCATAGCCACCGGCTGCTGCGTCATCTTGCGCGCCTTCAACTTCCACAAATTTGGCACCGAGGCTTAACACCTCTTCTTTCGCCGCCGCTCGCACATCAAATGCATGCACCACGGCTCCCAACCTACGCGCTGTCGCGATCGCTTGCAAGCCCGCGACACCAGCGCCCAGAATAAGCACCTTGGCTGGAGGAACGGTTCCCGCTGCTGTCATAAACATGGGGAAGAACTTGGGAAGATGAGAAGCTGCTGTCAAAATGGCCTTATAGCCTGAAGCAGTTGCCATCGAAGAGAGCACATCCATAGCCTGCGCCTTGGTGGTTCTAGGGACCATAT
The DNA here is from genome assembly GCA_045106685.1 of Bacteroidia bacterium. Taxonomy (GTDB): domain Bacteria; phylum Bacteroidota; class Bacteroidia; order J057; family J057; genus JAUIGE01. The sequence goes on from JBGCFB010000229.1 coordinate 970, forward strand.
CAAGGCTGAAAACCGAGGCTCCAAGTGCTTGCCAGTCCTTGACAGTATCGTGATTACTCAGAGGATTCATCTGAGTAATCAGAATTGCGTCTTTACGGAAGTCAGCCGTAGCTGGCGGATGAATGCGCGCAATAACCTGGGCACCTTGTTGGATATCGGATGTTGACTTTATCAGCGCCCCGACTTCTTCATATTGAGCGTTTGACTGAAAAGCCGTCTCTCCTGCACCGGATTCCACCCATATTGCTGAGAAGCCTATTTTGAGAAGTGGAGCGATGTGTTCAGGCAAGACGGCCACCCGTTTTTCGGGTTCTCCCTCTTTAAGTATGCCTAAGATCATATGCTATGTGGTTTTGTTTGGTTATCAAGTTAGTTAATGAGGGTGGATTTTTAAAATATGCGTTATTCTCAAAAAGCCGTACTTTTCTTCCATGAAACCAATTCTCAACTGGCAAACTGCCGAAGTGGTCAATATCTTCGATGAAGTAAGTCTGTGGGCTGCGCCCTTTGGGAAGCTCATGTTAGACCATATTCCTATGCAGCATGGCTGGCAAATTCTGGATATCGGTTTTGGGACAGGCTTTCCTTTGATTGAACTAGCACAGCGGTTTGGGCCAGGTTCTACCATCACTGGAATCGATATGTGGGAAGAAGCCATCGTTCGTTCTGAAGAAAAGGCACGTGTCTGCGGACTCACCAATGTCAATATCGTGCGTGGCGATGCTGCTGCTTTTTCATTTCCTGATGCCAGTTTTGATTTGATTACTTCGAATTTGGGGGTGAATAATTTTGACAAAAAAGAGGAAGTAATAGCAGCTTGTTATAGGATGCTAAAACCCGGTGGACACATCGCGATAACCACCAATGTGAAAGGTACATTTGAAGCCCTTTTTGATATTTTTGCCCAAAGCCTTACCGAACTCAATTTGGACTTAGGAAAGTTGCAGGACTATTTGGAACACCGCAGCTCGATTTCAGAAACGATCGCATTATTTCAGCAAAAGGGTTTTAAGCATGTCAAAACAGTAGAGGATGAAGCCTGCTTCCGATTTGTGGATGCCGCGGCTGTCTTTGATCATAGCCTGATGCGGATAGGTTTTAGAGAAGGCTGGCAAGGTTTGGTAGAAGAAAAAGACCGGACATCATTTTTTACAAAAGCTCAATCTCTTATCGAAAAGCATATTGAGGACAATGGTGAATTGCGAATGAAGGTGCCAGTGGTTTATTTGGATTTTGAGAAGTAGAAATGGCTGTTGCATCTTTTGGGCTTGGCCTTAAAAGACCAAGCAATAATAATTTTATTAGGCGCTAAAGCCTCGTGAATTTGTGATGAGGAACTCTGGCGATTGTTAAGTCTGTCGATGCCTGATAGTCAGCTCATTTTACACCATACATTTTACATTAAAAAAAAAGCATGCACGGAACACATAATGCCTTGCCAGATAAGCGCAATCAGGATATTTTGATCTATATAAATGGCGAATTATTTCCACGAAATGAAGCCAAGATTTCGGTTTTTGATAGTGGCTATTTAGTAGGGGACGGGATATGGGAGGCGGTACGTTTGTATAAAGGCAAACTGGTATTTCTGGACCTTCATCTTGATCGTTTGTACCAAGCCGCCGCCACCATCGGCATGGATGTAGGCATGAGCCGCGAGGAACTTACTGCAGCAGTCTGGAAGACGCTCCATGCAAACGGAATGACGGATGGCGTACATGTGCGTTTTATGCTGACGCGCGGCATCAAAAAGACACCTTCTCAGGACCCTCGCCTCACAATATCTGGCCCCAATCTCGTGATCATCGCAGAACATAAAACAGCTTCTGTCGAAAGCAAAGAAAAAGGTATCACCTTGTTTACCAGCACGATACGTCGCGGATCGCCCGATTATTTGGACCCGCGCCTCAACTGCCACAGCAAGCTCCATGAGGTGATGGCACTCGTTCAAGCCATCGAGGCCGGCGCCGACGAAGCGCTGATGTTGGACGTGCATGGCTTTGTGTCGACCTGCAATGCCACCAACTTTTTCATCGTGAAAAAAGGTGAATTATGGACCTCGACAGGGCAGTATTGCATGAATGGAATTACCCGTGGGAATATCATCCGTGTGGCAAAAGAAAACGGAATTCCCTGCTTTGAGAAAAACTTCTCACTCTTCGATGTCTATGGCGCTGATGAGGCTTTCGTTACCGGCACCTTCGGCGGTGTGACGCCCGTGACACATATTGACGGGCGCAAGATTGGTGATGGCGATTTTGGTGCGATGAGTAGGAGGTTGAGTGGGTTGTATGGTGAGTTGATTCGGAGCGAGATGGAGGGGTAGTAATTTGCTGGCAGCTTTTCATAGTTTAGATGATAATCACTAAATTTAAAAATAAACCTTATTCAATAGCTCTCAATTTTACTTTTGGACAATATTAAGAATGCCATTATCAATAATTTGAAAAACAAGGAAACAAGCTTAAATCTCTCCAACATGAATTTGAGCAAAATTCCTGAGATGGTTTTTGACCTATCACACCTTCATGAATTGAAATTAATGGCAAATAATATCACGATTATACCCAAAGAAATATCAAGGTTAACAAGGCTTTCACACTTGTATCTTTCCCAAAATAATATAAGAAAAATACCTTCCGGTATTTTGAAGGAAATGCCTTTTCTTGAATGCATAGATTTGGGTGAAAATCCAATAAATTATAAAGTTGTTAATGACATTTATGCCGAACAAGAGAAATGGATAGATTATCGAAGATTTGTTTTAGAGTTAGATGAGTTACCTATTAACTCAGAATTTATCGCTTTTATGGGAAAAATAGACGAAATTCCAATGAAAGTATTTGATTTCTTTGATTTGAAACATTTATTAATAAGTGGCCAGAACTTAACGGAAATACCAAGAGAAATAGAAAGGTTTAAGAATTTAAGAAAGTTGGATTTATTTGACAATAAAATATCTTCAATACCTCCTGAGCTAATGCAATTAAGCTCGTTAGAATCCATAAATTTAAGTGGAAATGAATTTGAAGTTTTTCCAGATGAAATTCTGAAGCTCCCTAATATTAAAAGCATTTCTTTTAACAATAATAATATAACTCACATAAAAAACAGCTTGGATGATATAGCTTTCAATAATACGATAACCCACTTTTCCTTTGGCGAAAATCCACTGGAAGATTTTGATTCTAATTTATTTAGAGGAGGTATAAGCCACATCCGAGAGGTTGTATATCAAATAAAATATTAGCTCTTAAGCATTACTTAAAACTCCCTACATCCCCAAAAAGCCACCCGCGAAATCATCGCAGGTGGCTTTATCTTTTAATGATTAATGATCAATGACGAATGATCAAATGAATAATGTCTACTCTCTCTGCTTCGCCCATAATTAGTTGCAAGTCAAGATTCTTCGCCAGTTTCGT
>JBGCFB010000023.1:0-8857 GCA_045106685.1 Bacteroidia bacterium
GCTGGAGAAAGCGCCAGCGATAACTAAGTGTTAGATCAGCGACGGCATAGGACGGAATCCGACCGTTTACGGCCGTAGAGGTGCGTTCTGCATTAGTGGCGTCCGTGAAATGGCTGGCCGTCCAGGCCCAGGTGGCTGAGCCTTGCCAGGGACCGCTGCGCAGGTTTAGGCCTGTTCGCAATGTCGCAGGCGGTACGAGTTCCACTTGCTTGTTTGCGATCGTATTGTCGTCGGTATTGATGTAGCGGGCGTCGGTAAGGGAGGCGTTGACAAATAGCGACAGACGAGTGACTGTGTCCTCTGGAGCGAGGAGCTTTTGAATATTGATTTCCCCAAAGGCTTCAATTCCAATATTGCGCGCATCAGCGATATTGGTACGAAGACGATAATCATTAAATAAGGGAGGCTCATCCGCGCGAAGGAGGAGCCCTATACGATCGCGATACGAGACATAAAACGCAGTTACATCTGCATAAAATAGCTGGGATGCGCGCGTGCGAATGCCGAGATCAGCGGTAAAGCCTTGCTCATCGACAATGTCCGGATCGACGCGGCCATTTGGATTGTCGATGCGAAGGTCGGAGAAATTGATCGCACGGTAATTTTGAGAAACATTACCATAAATTTCAAAAAGAGGACTCGCTTTGAAACTTAATCCTAAACCTGCCAAAAAGAAGCTTCGAGGCCGTTCCGTCGATTCATCCTGACGCTGCTCTGAGATCAAATTGCCTGCTCCATCAAAGACGCGTTGCTTAAAATATCCTTCCGCTTCTGTTCTGATAAATTCCCAGCGCACTCCGGGTGTAATGGTGAATTTTTTGCCAAGAAAATAGACGTTCTCCGCAAAAAGGGCATAGTTGATATTATTAAAATCGTAGTCCGACTTTTCGACATCATCAGGATTGCGGAAAACAAAATCCGGGTCGGCTGCTGCACTTGCTTCGCCCTGAATGGACTCGTTATTTCCTCTGTAAATACGTGCGCCGATGATCAGAGAATGATCCACATTATTGATCGTGTATCGATTCAATAATCTTGCTTCTACGCCAATATTATTAAAGCGGCCTTCGATAAGATCGCGTTGCCCACCAAGGTCTATCACGTTGATAGGGGCGAGGTTACCCAGGGCTTGACGCGATGCGTTCAGACTAAAGGTGCGGAGGTTAAAACGCGAATATTCATTGATGTCATAATCAATCGTCGCTGCGAGGAGATTCCAGTTTACGTCGAACCAGTTACGACTGCGGAAGCTACGTCTTGGGTTTTGTTCAAATAATACGTCTGTAAGACCACCAGGCTGCTGGGCAAGGTAATGCATGTTGGTCCATTCAATGCCAAATTGCAGGCGATCGTTAGGACGAAAGCGCAAGCGTGCAAATCCGTTATTCATTTCGAAACCGCTATTCTCGCGCCAGCCATCACCAGATTTATGTTGGAAATATGCGAAGTAATCAAACTTCCCCTTAGCGAGTGTTCCGCTGATTTCATTATAAGTCGCTGCGAAATTGAAACTGCCGACCGTCTGGCGTACCCTCAACTGAAAAGGATCGTCCTGAGGAGCTTCGCGAAAAACGAAATTGAGCATGCCGCCAAATTGGGTTCCGTACTGCAGACTGGCCGCTCCGCGCACCACTTCGATGCGCGAAAGCGCCTCGGAAGGCGGTGTGTAATAGCTCTCCGGATACCCAAGCGCATCTGCGGCGATATCGTAGCCGTTTTGGCGCGTGTTGAAGTTGCTGGTGCGATTGGGGCTGAGGCCTCGGCCTCCGATGCCGAGCTGCAAGCCTACACCGTCACTTTCCCAGATATTAAGCCCTGCAATCCGTGAAAAGACCTGGCGCGGATTGTTAGCTGCGAGGTTGGCTGCGGCATCATCCAAAACGACCACCTCGGTCTTTTTTCCAGCATAAATCGCCATGCCTTCCACTGCGCGTAATCTCCTCAACCCGAAGGTTTTTTCACCGCCACCTATAATCTCAACAGCTTCCATTTCAAACGAAACATCTCCTAGACGAAAAATGGCTTCTGTGGATGCCTGCTGAATGTCGATAGCTGTTTTGAGAGCTTCTTTGCTGGCTTCTGAAATAATCAGCTGATAGCTGCCATAAGGCAAATCACGGAAGATAAATGTTCCATCAGCACTGACCTTTGTGACGCGGTTAAGCTCTACGATCAAGGCTGATGCATTGGGAAGGGTATCGCCGGTTTCAGCCGATATTACTGTGCCTCGCAAGCTGCCGGTCTGCGCGAATGCACTTTGGCACAGAAACAGAAAACAACAATATAGGGTAGCTTGGGTGACTACTACTCTAATTCGTAAATCTGCAATCGCTGATCTGCAATTGTCAATTCCTCGGTTGAATATATTGATAAATCTCATCTCCCTTGAGGGTTGAAAGGTGAACATTGGGGTCAATAAGCAGGCGGCTTGGTCGGCCATTGAGGGTAACGTAAACTTCAGCTCGGACAGCAGGATTCGCTACTCCTTCCTTGTTGTAATGATCAGCAAGGAAATGGGAAAATTGCAGAATCATATCCGGCTGCATCGCCATTTGTTTTTCCTGGTGCGGGTGTAAAAATTCCCGATTGTCTACAATGCCTTCTCTTCCGCTTTCTTGATCTTTTACATAAAAAGTAGCGGTGCCTGCTTTTTCCATCAGCATAACACGCCATCCGAAACGATAACCGCGCTCCGTCCAAAAAAGGTTGCCATCATACAATAAGTATCGCCAAGGGAAGAGGAGCTGGAAGGCGATGAAAATGTATAGAAGAATGGATGATGAACGATGAATAATGAAGCGTTTTTTTGGAACATCTATTGTTAATTGTTCATCGCTAATAACTGAGAAGGATAATTTTCTCTCACAAAAACTAATAAGCTTTTCGTGGAAATGTTCGGAGAAATAAATCCAGGTAGCACCGACCATAACCAGTGGAAAAACACCGATTTGGAACATCCAGCCTGTAAGTCCGTGAAAAACGATCACACTCAGATATGCCAGCATTCGCGTTTTTTTCCAACTCAAAAAGAATACGATAAAGCTGTCGTACAGCATCCCAAACCAGCTAAACAGCCAGGGGCTGTACTTCCAGGCCATCAGCTTTCCGATGATCGGTAGGCCGCTATTGGCAGGCACCCAGATCTTAAGCGGGAGGGCATTGATAAGCCAATCGTAGCGAATCTTGGCGAGGCCAGCGCTGATATAGACCACCGCTATTTGAAACTTGAAAATCCAGACGGTCCAGCGCGGAATAAGCATGCGCCTGATGGCAGGATTCCGCCATGCATCGACCGATAAGCGGGTATTTGCAGGAACAAAAATCAGCAGAAAACTCACCAAGCTCACGAAGTAATAATGGTTCAAATACCAGGTGAGATCGATGAGTTCTACATAGGTGAAGGAGAGGAAGAATACGATGGCTGATACGCGGTACCAAAGCCCGATTGTAATGCCAATAGCTGCGAGCAGCATTACCACATGGATGGCGTACATCCACACCGGAGGCAGTAATTCCACCCATTCAAAACCAGTGTACTTAAACGTAAATTGGATATCGACAAAATGATCCTCAATCCACCCAGACACCATAAACCGAGCGGCACTAAACACCATAACCGCACCAAAGATGATGCGGAAACTGACAAGCGGTGCGCTGCTGACGGGTTTGTTTAATGAATAATTAATAATGTACAATGAACTATCGGGACTACTAATTGCTCATCATCAAATCGTCGAATTATCAAATCAGCTAATCATCAAATCAATCCCCATCGCCACTGGCAAAGGTGATCGCGATACCGAGTATAGAGGACATATCTGATTTGAAGAATCGAGTATGCTTTTGGATTTCTGTGTGTAAAAGATCGAGTTCAGGAGCTTCGCTCGCAGCAAGCTCGCGAAGCGATTTGTCTGCTGGAAGTGCATCAAAGGCCGCAATCACCTTCGCCCATTGGTCGCGGGTAGAGACGGCGAGTGCGCTTCCGCCTTCCACGGCTTCGACATATTCCAATAAGCTTTTTCCACTGGTGCCATCGCTCGTTTGACCTTTATAGATCCGGTCAATCGCATCGAGATGTGCGCCTAGTAGCTCTTTGGAATGTCCCGCAAAGCGACTTTCGACTAGCTGAGGCTCAGGGCCTGTTTGCCCTGGTCGCTTACCGAGTGGCAAGCCCACCTTGAAATTCTTGGCGGCTTCAAAACTGCGTACAAATTCATTGTACAGTTGCGAGGTGCCGCTTCCTACGTCCGTTCCGATACGGCTTACGAAGTCTGCTCTGAAGCTGGCCTTCCATGTGTCACGGACCGTTTTGACGCTGGCAAGAAGGTCGCGGCTGATGCTGCGTAAGTACGCTGCTCTATTATTATTTTGCAGACCTTCAAGTGCAGTGTCAGGAGCCTCAGGCAAACCGTGGAGCAAATATGCTATCGCATAAAGCCCGCGACTATCGCGATCAAAATTGACGAGTGTAGTGTCTCCAGCGTTTATAAAATCGCTGACTTTGGTGGTGCTGACAGGAAAGGTTCCTATCTCCTCGATAAGCCCCTTTTGGAGCCCGGCTTCTCCACCTGGACCGAAGTTGAACGCATTGGCAGATTGCCATGCTATAAGCGTTGCTTTTAGCTGGGTCCGAGCAGCGGTGAGTTTGTCCGCATCTGGCGCTTGCGTGAGTGCATCAACAGATGAAACAAGTTTTTGACTTTCATTCACCATCTCATCATACGCCGGAATGATGATCGCATCAGCATACCATTCCAGCATCGCGCCACGGTCAAACACTCCGACTGGAGGCGTGTCATCGCCGCCACATGCTCCGAAGATCAGTACTGAAAGGATTAACAAATAGTATTTCATAGAATTAGCTGATTTGATAATATGTTGATTAGCTGATGAAGAGGGACAATATTATTTTGTTTTTCCATCCTCAAATTAGCTAATCATCAAATCAGCTAATTACTCTCCATCAGCTAATCAAACTACCGGTTCTGCTCGCTCACCCAGTTGCTTTTGAAGTCTTCGATCTGCTGGTCAGAGAAGGCATAAATGGCCTTTAGGCGGTTAATCGCGTCTGTAAGCTGAGGAAGCTGGTTAACCGGGTCAGTAACGAAGGTGTAGGAAGTAGGAGTTCCGTTTTGAGGCGCATTCATGAGCGCAAGTACTTCTTCAATTTCTGAATCACTAATGCGCTTGTCTGCAGCAGGAATCTCGTACCAACCGTGTAGGAAACCTACAGCTTCGCTGTAAGCGTGAAGCGCACTTGCCTGATCACTCTCGGTAGGATTGGTCGCACTGAGCTTAGAAATCGCCGCGTGACAATAATTGATCACAGTTGCAGCAGAAGCTTTTTCCCAGTTATCCTTAATCGCATCAATTGCCTCTTGCTGATCTTCTTTATAGTCATCACCTGCAGCAATAGCAGCCTGAAGTTTAATAGAGGCTTTTTGAATATTTGTATAAAAACCATCCCCGTCATTTTTGTCTCGACGCGCAGTGTAATTTGCCATAAAGACATCAGGGTTGTTATGGAGGTCGCTATTATTGGAGTTGGCGAAGTCAGGATGCGCACCGAATATGCTGATAATCTGATCAGTGGTGCCATCGGCGAGGTCGCCGTTCATAAGCGTAAGAGCATGATTGTACATCGCTGCTGCAAAAAGCCCTTTCTCAATAATCTGCTCTAATTCGATACCGTTTTCATCAAAAAGATAACCCTCAAAAAAGCCACCTTCGTTTTGCGGAGTTCCAGGTGTGTACATATTAGCACTGGCAAAAGATAAGTTTTCTATCCAGCCATTATCGCGACGAATACGATCTCCATAGTAGCTCGTCGAAATATCCGAAAGGCTTGGATTGCCCGCATTGAAGGCTCCGACAAGGTCAGCTTCAGTGACAAATACGCCAGCAATTCGGCCTGTTTTCATCAGTGAACTCATGCTGCCTAGCTGAGTTCTAACAGTAGCTTGTGTAGTTGTTGATGCAGCGAATCCACTTGCATCATAATTATCAGGAATTACAAGTGGCGGAACGTCTTCTTTACATGAAGTGATTCCAAGAATAAAGGCTAGGCTAATAAGGAGTAGGGTTGTTTTTTGCATGATTGGGGTTACTATGGCCTTATATTAATTTAGACTCATTCTAAATCATCGGCAAAAGTACGGGGTCATGCATAGGTGACCAATACCCAATCTTAGCGAAAATGGCTATCGGGTATCACCAAAATTAGGTAGGCCTACTAGCTGGAATTGAGTAGGGCTAAAAATCAAAGTGCATAGTACATAGTAGAGGCGCAAAATTTTGCGCCTCTACTATGTACTTTGAACTCGAGGCACGAGCCAAGCCTACTCTTCTTTTCTAAAAAAGACTTTATAATATCCCATTTGGAGGGATTCATCATAGCCACGCTCGATATATTCGTATTGGGCGTTCTTTGGATGGATTTTGAGTTCTACGCCAGTATCGAGTTTGATCAGACTTTTGAACCGCTTGCGTGCATCGCGCACGGCTTGCTTGGAGAGTGAAAACTCTTCTTCGCCGCTTAGTTCGTGCTCTTCCAGGTAGCGGCTTTGGTATTTGTCAAAAAGTTCCTGATGCTCAGGCATGCCGCCCAGAACCTCTACTTTGTATTGCTCTGCGTCATAGACCGGATTTTCATTGAAAAACTGGAGCGATTGATTGATGATCTCGACTTGCTCCTGTCGTGGCGAAGAAGCGTAAACATCTTCACAAAAGTCGCCCACAACGGCTAACAGGCCTTCGGTATGAAAGGTATCATCTTCGATTCTTTTGATACCCAAAAAATCATCACGCCAATATTGAGCCTCTTCGGAGTCACGATCCACCATCAGCAAAGTATACCCTTCGTCTCCCAACGTATTGAATACAATCGCGCCCTTGTCGAGCTTTTTGAGGTTAATGCCTTCTTCCGTTTCCAGATTGACCTGCGTGTCCTGCGCACCGACGCGGAGGAACATATCCTTATGCTCCGACTTGAACAGGCCAATGGCATCCACCGTCGATTCTTCCAGTGAGCAACCCGTGAAATACACGACATACAATTCGCCAGACTTGATCTGCGGGTGAAGCGACTGGCCGTGGAGATGCTTGAGGAGATTGACGGATTGTTCCAAAAGCGCAGGCCGCTTTAATGGAGATAAAAATACGTTGCTCACATAGGTGTAAGCTTCGTTGAGGGCGAGGTCAGTATTATGGGTAAAGTGCCAAAAATATTCTGATTTAAAAGGCTTGAGAAAATAGTCTTCAAGCGCGCCTTTGAGCTGGTCATCGAGTTCGATAAGATCATCAGAGGCGACAAAATCCTCACTACGAAGGCGATGGCCGGTTTTATGAACAGCGATTGAGCTTATTTGGGCTTGCGAGAGGTCGAATTTTTTTGACATGGTGATTTCAGTATCGGGCTAAAATATAAATTCCTCAGATTGAAATACAACCTGAGGAATTTAGAGATATTGAGGAGTAAAATGTTAAGTATCAATTCTAAAATCTCTACTCTGCACTTTTCACTCCTGCCTTGTGGGCCCTCCCGGGCTCGAACCGGGGACCGACGGATTATGAGTCCGGCGCTCTAACCAACTGAGCTAAAGGCCCAAAGTGGCGACAAATATACAGGGATTTTGGAATATCACTCAAAAAAAAGACGATATTTGAAGCGATGAAAACATTCTTCAAAAAGATCATCAAAAGTTTGCCGATAGATTTTACCCAAAATCAGAAATATGATCGGCTAACTCAGCAGGTAATTGCCAAGGTCTGTAAGCCTGAGAGTAACTGCGTAGATGTGGGTTGTCACAAGGGCGAAGTGATGGACCACATCCTGGAAGCAGCTCCAAATGGGACTCATTTTGGGTTTGAGCCTATTCCTGATTTGTATCAGGGGCTCATCGAATTATATAAGGATAAGGATGTCAAGGTCTATGATGTTGCGCTAAGCGATTCTATTGGCTCGACAACATTTAACTATGTGATTTCAAACCCTTCATACAGCGGCCTTCAAAAACGTAATTATGATCGTCCTCAAGAGGAGGATACGACCATCGAAGTACGCATGGATAAGCTGGACCATATCGTTCAGGATACGCCCATTGATTTGATAAAAATCGATGTAGAAGGAGGAGAACTAGGCGTATTGAAAGGAGCTACCAATATTCTAAAACGCGACCAGCCTGTCGTAGTATTTGAGCATGGTCTGGGAGCATCTGATATTTATGGAACCTATCCTAAGCAGATTTTCGAACTATTTGATTCTTGCGGAATGAAGGTTTCCCTTATGGATCGCTGGATAAAAGGGCAAGAGCCACTTGATCTGCCAGCATTTGAGGAGCAGTTTTATAAAAAGATCAATTACTACTTTATTGCTTATTCTGGATAAGCCAGCGCCCAGTGGACATTAGGAAGATCGATCTGTATAGAGTCATTTACGCTACTATACAACCAGCTTTTGATACCAATGTCCATTTGAACAGTAGCTTCGCCAGCGGCATTTTTCTCGTAAGGCTCTCTATTTGATATAACAAAACGCCCTTCCTCGCCCTGCGATTTGGTACGACTCGAATACAAAATCCCATCCTGTATCCATTCTACAGTCACTGTACCGAGGTCAAGCGTATCTAACCTGAATACAGGGGTCGTAGTGTAGTTAAAATTGATCGGGCAGCCTACGGCATTGCCGGCTGCGATGTTCTGACAGCGCTTGGTCTTGCAGCCACTTTGTTCTACGCAGGCACGAAATACACCTCGACTCGCAAAGGCGTAGCTTGTACGACGGCTCGCAGTTTGCACTACACCATTAAAAGACCACAAGAACTCATTTCTTGGAAGACTAGTCACAGCCTCAAATTCG
>JBGCFB010000230.1:0-13183 GCA_045106685.1 Bacteroidia bacterium
GCAGGAGATGCCAGGACAAGTGTGTGGAGCGCTATTGGAGAAATCGAGTTTTACGGAGACCGTACAACAGTGTCTATCGATGACGATGAGCTTGCGCAGCACATATCTATATATCCCATTCCTGCTCAAGACCGCTTGCATGTCAAAAACATCAATCGTGTTAATACGATCGCTGTTTACAGCATGGATGGCAGAAAGATGATTGAAAAGACGATTATGGGCTCAGCCTCTGAAGCCAGCCTTGATGTTTCGTCCATTCCAGATGGGGCTTATATCGTCATTCTGAAAGGAGAAGGAATATATCAATCAAGGCGGATTGTTATTTTACACTAACGTACTGCACAGGGCTGGATTACGCGCTTTCCTTACCCGCCAGCCGAAAATCCAGCCCAGCAGCGGGGTCCCGATCTCGGGATTGACTTTGTCGACGTGTTGGCCTAAAGTCAATCCTGTCACGACGGGATCCCTTCGACAAGCTCAGGGTAAACTGCTTCGCGGCTGCTTATGACAAGTTTTGTAGTTTATTGATTATCAGCTAAGTAAAAGTGTTTCCAATTCTTAAAACTTGCTACCAAAGGTAGCAGCGCTTCAGAGTTTCAAGGAAGCGCCAGGTTGGTAGAACTCGAACACACCTGTGTTTTAGCTCCGGAGGAGCGGCCCATTCAGTGCCGCTCCTCCGGAGCTAAACATGGAGGGGCCATGATGATCTACCAACCTGAAGCTCCTCTGGAGCTTTTCCGCCAAGGCGGAAACAATAGAAAGAACGTATTTGTCATCAAAATACCTATTGGAGGCACCGCCTGTATTAACACTCGAGATGACAACCTCATTGCAACCATCAAAGCACAACATCCAATGAATGAAAAAAATATTCTATTATTCGCAATTGGACTAAATCTCATGCTGCTCAGCTGTAAACAAACCAATTCTAGCCTACCGTATTTGGACCAAACTCTACCTACTGCTACACCTAGATTATTTGCACCGTCAATAATTAACACAGACAGCATTGAAATTAATACGGTATTCAACTCGTCTTTTACCGAAGTATTTTTCACAAGAATTATCAAGAAAACATTCATTATCCATCATGCTGAATTAGTCGGAGGTCACTGGACCACACCAAAACCTATACAAATGTTTACTGACCAAGAAAGAGAATCGGTGGCGATTGACCCTTCAATAAGTCAGGATGGAAACACTATGTATTTTCTTGGTATTAACCCAGAGGACCATTTGAAAAAATCTAAGCCTGATATTTACACAAGCAAAAAAATCGATGGTAAATGGCAATTAGCGACAAAGGTTGGCCACCACATATCAACTGAGCAGTATGCGGAATCATACCCTGTTGTGGTTGCAGATGGGAGTTTGTATTTCACATCTGACCGAGAAGGCGGTTTAGGCAAACGAGACATCTATCGCGCTCAATATTTAGGAGATGGGAAGTTTGACTCTCCCATAAATATTGGTCCTGAGGTAAATTCTGAAAAAGGAGAAAGAAGCACATATGTTTCACCTGATGAAAGCTTCTTAATAACTGCCAATACCTATTCTGACGAAAAGGGGTTTGCAGTTTCCTTTAAAAAGAAAGGCAAATGGCAAAGACCAACTTTTTTCAATCTTGGAGAGACGATACATGACGATTGGATTTACTTCTGTCCATATATGTCGCCTGACAATAATTATTTCTTCTTTTCGAAAAGATACAGTGTTCCTCCAGGTAGCGGCTGGAAAGGCGTGACAAAAGGTGAAGTGTACTGGGTTAATTCAAATGAGATTTTTAAACATAAAGAACAATGAATCATTGGCCCCTATGAACTAAACTACGTGCTAATGACGAGGGATTGTGGGTATTATAGCTCTGGGCTGGCTGGGGTTTCGTGGTTGAGGGGGGTTGGATAGTGTGTAATCCCAGCCCACAGCAAAGCAGAGCTAGACTCCAAGCTCATTCGTTTTGTGGTGCGTATACTCTTGCTTCGCTGAGCTGGAAAAATTAAATAAAACCACTATATTTGTATCCAAGTGGATACAAAAAGACATGTACTTTATAGAAAAAACTGCGGAATTTGATAAGTGGCTTAAGAAATTGAAAGACTTAAGGGCAAAGGCAAAGGTCTTATTTAGGATTCAAAAGCTGGAAAGTGATGAACACTTTGGAGATTACAAATCAGTGGGAGGAGGAATACGTGAACTTAAAATTAATTATGCTAAAGGGTATCGAGTATACTTTAAGGAGAAGGACGGAAAAATCATCATTCTATTAATTGGAGGTGATAAATCAACTCAAGATAGAGACATAGTAAAAGCAAAGGAAATCTGGACTAAGATAAATCAACAGTAATTATGGAGACTTCAAAATTTGACATAGCGGATTACTTAGATAGCAAAGAAATGATTGCAGAATATCTAAATGTAGTGTTAGAAGAAGGTGATAATGATAGCATTATTACTGCGATAGGTCACATTGCCAAAGCGATAGGAATGACAAAGATTGCCGAGGAAACAGGCTTAAGTAGACCAAGCTTGTATAAAGCATTGTCGGATGGAGCAAAACCACAATTCGCAACGATAGTTAAGGTATTGAAAGCAATTGGTGGGCAAATACAAATAAATCCGAGCACAACGTAAAAATAACGCTACCACAAAATTGCATTCCCCGCTGCGCTGAACTTCGCGCCAGTGGCGAGGGATTGTGTGAAGCCCAGAAATGCTGTGATTACCAAGGCTGGCTGGGATTTCGTGGTTGAGGGGTTGGACAGTGTGTAATCCCAGCCCACAGTAAAGCAGAGCTAGACTCCGCCCTTTAAAACAGTATTAGCTACCACTCTGAAATCAATATTGAAATATGAAACAAGTAAAGACCTTATCCATTTTTTTTGCTTTGCTATCTGTCATCACCTCTTGTCAAGACAGTCCAAAACTCAACATCACGTTACTCAGCGATCAAATACCTACGGTTATTCCAACGATTTTTGGAGAAGGTATTATCTCAACTGACGATTATAATGAAGGCTCACTTGTTTTTAATACAGACATGAGTGAATTGTATTTCAACCGTGCAAAACCTGAAGAGGGTTATAAACATAATATTTATACCATGAAGCTAATCGATGGTGCATGGTCAGAGCCAGTATTAGCACCTTTTTCAACTAACAAGGAACACAAAGATGTACACCCTCGCATTAGCTCAAATGGAGATCGAATCTATTTCGGTAGTGCAAGACCACTTAACGATTCAAGTAAATCATCAGGATTGCATCAATGGTATGTTGAAAAAAACAATGGTGTATGGGAAGCACCTAAGCTGCTACTACCAGAACTCTTTGATAATGAATGGATTATGTGCGTTTCGCCTGCAACAAATGGCAACCTTTACTTTACATCTAAGGAGAAAGAAGATAAGATGAAAAATGAAGCCAATTATTACGCTATAAATACGAATGGGCGCTATGATTCTATCGCACGTATGGCCGAGACTGTTAACGTATCCGGAAAGTGGAGAGCCCACCCGTATATTGCTCCAGACGAAAGCTATATCATCTTCGACGCCGAGACAACTGACATCCCTGAAAATGGAGATCTATTTATCAGCTTTAACAATAATGGAACCTGGAGTAAAGCTCGCAGCCTGGGACCTAACATAAATACTGAAATAAGTGAAAGTGGGGCAACAGTTTCACCCGATGGGAAATATTTATTCTTTTCTAGAACAGAAGAAAAGGATAACGAAAAGGGAGGGACTTACTGGAAGTCTGATCTTTATTGGGTAGACTTCATTGCGTTAAAAAAAGAGCTTCTAGAGCATAAAAGCAGCAACGATTAACGTGCATATATCGATGCTTTTAAACGAGGTTGTCTAACGAATCCGTGTAAGCCAATTTTTTAGCAAAATTGTCATTTCGACTCGCGGAGCTGAGGAGAAATCTTGACTTTATCGACTAATTGGCTGAAAGTCAAGATGTCTCGCCAGCTTCGCGGCTCGACATGACAACCCTTTTGGGTTTCGTTAGACAACTTAAACGTCGCGCTGCACATGCGCGAGACGTTAGCAATCATTCAAAAATGAAGTTTGAAGAAATAATAACGGACAGAACAATTTTGAGGAAATTGACTCAAGAAAGTTTTGATTATATCTATTCAGATATGTCTCAAGATGAGCAATTAGCTATGCTTGGGATAACGTCTGTAGAAGCATTATTGAAAGAAAAAGAAAAGTATAAAGCTGGTCTTTCTACGCATAACAAGAAGTTCCTGTACCATCAACTAATTGATAAAAAAACAAACAAGATTATTGGTTGGTGTGGATTTCATACCTGGTACACGGACCACAATCGGGCAGAAATAGGATATGGATTGTATGATGATGATTATAAACGTAAAGGCATCATGTCAGAAGCAATAGCCATCATTATCAATTATGGATTCAACAACATGAACTTAGAACGAATAGAAGCGTTTGTAAGCCCAAGTAACACCCCTTCAATAAAATTGCTACAACGAATGAAATTCAAGCAAGAAGGTTTATTAAAACATCATTATTTTGATGGTGACAAAATGGATGATTCACTCGTCTTTGCGTTATTGAAATCTGAACATACATAGCGATTGCGAACTCCTCTATTTCATCCGCTGAGCTGGGGAAACCAAATAAAACCAGCTCTAAGCAAAAAAATACCCTAAGAACTTTAATTACTCATGTTAACAAAAATCAACAAAACAACTACTGAATCAGCCGTCAATAACGTTATCCAACAAATCAGAACACTAATTGCAAGCGGAGAACTAAAACCTGGCGATACGCTACCTCCAGAAAGAAAATTAGCGGAAGCATTAGACGTTAGCCGGCAAATCATTCGAGATTCAATTAAAAAATTAGAATTCTACGGATTAGTTAAAACATACCCACAATCTGGCACCAAAATAAGAGGGAAAGGACTGATTGCTTTAGAAGGTCTGATAGTTGATATTCTCGATATTGAAGAAGCAGATTTTGATTCAATAATAGAATTCAGGAATCTCTTAGAAATCAAATCTGCGGGATTGGCAGCTGAAAAAAGAACCGAAAACCAGATCGAGCTTATTAAAAAGGCTCAATTAGCATATGAAGATAAAATTCAGATGGGCGAAACAGGGTCAACTGAAGATTTAAATTTCCATTTACAAATAGCCGAAATAAGCGGGAACTCAGTTTTAAAGTTGATGATGCGGGTTATTGCTCCAGATATACTAAAAAACTCAAACTGGCGAAATCGAAACAGCCAAAAGGATCAGAATGATATTATTGATGAGCATAAAGAGATTGTCAATCAAATAATTTCAAAAGATCCCAAGGGATCTAAAAATGCTATGAGGAAGCATTTAAGAGGTGCCTAATTTTCTAAAGAACAATTGAGCATTAGCATATAGCATTGCTCATGTGGCGTAGCCGTTAGCGCCAATCCAATAAAATACAAGGTGCTTCTAAACAGGAGCACCTTTTTTGAAATACTCTATTCTCTTCGACTCCATTCAGAGAATGGCCTTCTTGAACATTCGTCAAACAACTTCTTTTTATAAAAAACACAACATCAAATCATGATGACACCACGAAAACTTCAAGCAAACGAATCAAGTGAATATTTCAAACGATATATCAATTTGGTAGAAACCGAGGATATTGTTGCTGCCTTAAAAAAGCAACTGACAGATATCGAGCAGTTTTTTAGCGAATGGCCTAGGAATAAATGGGATCACGCTTACGCCGAAGGAAAATGGACCATCAGAGAGCTCTTAATTCACATGATGGATGCGGAACGGATATTGGCCTACCGTGCGCTTCGCATTGCGCGAAATGATGCGACCTCCTTACCTGGATTTGATCAAGATGAGTTTGCTCCATTTATGAATGCAGCGAATCGTTCTGCGGAATCCATTATGAGTGAATATCGAGCCGTTCGAATGGCAACAATCGCTTTATTCGAAAATTTAGATGATGCAGCCTCGTCCAGAATTGGTACGGCGAGTAATGCTCCAGCTTCGCCTTTAGCGATGGCGTTTGTCATTGCAGGACACGAGCTCCATCACATGCGTGTAGTTAGCGAAAAATATGTCTAAAGCCATTAATGATTATCACGTTTCGTAGGGGAAGGGGGACGCGATTTTGCAAATCGCTCCTACCTTATAAAATCATTCGCTATAATCATTATTAGAAATCATAAAATTAATCACATGGAAAAATTCAAAAAAAGAGCGACCAAGTACTTAGGCCTAGTTGAATTCGACGACTGGAAATTCAAATTGTATAGCATGAAATATGATGAATTAAGAGTTACTCCAGAAATAGAAAATATAATAAGGGCGGCTCTGCCAGGCTGGATAAAGGAACAATCTCAGACAAACGATTTCCCCAATTATAAAATCGGAACCGTGATTGTTCATGAAGCAATGGATAGTATTCTGGTTGTTGTGAATTGGTGGGTGTACGAAAATGTTATTCAAAATTGTGTTTATACTTCCGATTATGAGCATCCCGATAAGTTTGTAGATTTCACGAGTAAGGGATTACGGTTTTGCGTTTGGGAAATGAATATATTGTGGCATGAGCGAAATTTGTGGGTGGAACATGTCTTAGAAAAAGCAGACAACCCTGATTGGGATTCATATCTCAATCATTACTATGAGTTAGACTATGCAGAATAAAATATACCGTCACCAACAATGCATCCAACGGCAATAGCCGCTATGCGCTCCTACTGCGTACATGCGAAACCGTTAGCACCAATCAATTCAAAATCAAATGAAAGTTACAGTCGAAAAAAATGAAAAGGTTGCCAATATGATATTTGCATCCATCTATCCCCTTTACCTGAATAGATTGGAGAAAAATGGTCGAACAAAAGAAGAACTCAACCAGGTAATAGAATGGTTTACTGGTTTTGATCAAAAGGCTTTACAAGCCCTTATGGATGAAAAAGTAACTTTTGGAACCTTTTTTCAAAAAGCTAACATACACCCAAACGCACACATGATTAAGGGAGTCGTTTGTGGTTATCGAATTGAAGAAATAGAAGACGAATTTGAATTGTACAAACAATGCAGACAGATGGAAAAACTGATTGATGAATTGGCTAGAGGTCGTAAAATGGAGAAGATTTTACGTGAGGAAAAGAAGTAGAAACGGGTTCAGACAACCATCCAACAACACACATCATGACACATCGATTACTCCTTTTAGCATGTGTTCTCCTACTGAAAGTATCCTTTACTTTTGCCCAAACTACGATCGTTGCCACACGAACAGCATTTAATACTGCCGTTCAAAATGCCAGTCCTGGCGATACTATAGCGCTACAAAACGGCGTTTGGAGCAATACTGTGTTGGAGTTTTATGCTGAAGGGACCCAGGCTAATCCTATAGTACTTACAGCTGAGACAGCAGGCGAAGTACAGCTAACCGGCTCATCCCGATTGGAAATTTTTTTCTTCTTTCTTTTGTTATATAACCTTGATTTCAGCAACGGTGCATTGTCTGGCGAAGCGGTAGTTTCCTTTCGAAAAGACTCCGATGAACTGGCCGAAAATTGCAGACTCACCAATTGCCGCATTTCACATTACAATCCGCCTACTGATGACATTGCCTATAAGTGGGTGTCTATTTATGGAAAAAACAACAGAGTTGACCATTGTCAGTTCAGTGGAAAGAATCATGAAGGAGCTTTACTTGTTGTTTGGTTAAATGGGCAGGCAAATTACCACCAAATAGATCACAACTATTTTTCAGACTTCCCCAGGCTAGGTCGTAACGGAGCTGAGACGATTCGCATAGGCACCAGCACCCGGAGCATGACTGAGTCCAGAACGGTTGTAGAATACAACCTTTTTGAAGCCTGCGATGGTGAACTTGAGATTATCTCTAACAAATCAGGCTTCAATGTGTACCGGAACAATACCTTTCGGAATAACGATGGAGTACTCACATTGCGACATGGGAATGATTGTGAGGTTTATGGCAACTTCTTCTTTGGAGGCCTCACTAAAAACAGTGGCGGGGTGAGAATCATCGGCGAAAGACACAAGGTCTACAACAACTACTTTCAGGACTTACGAGGCTCAACGACCAGAGCTGCTATAAGCATGATGAATGGCGTTCCGAACTCACCGCTTAACAGGTATTTTCAGGTTAAAGATGCAGAAGTCGTGCACAATACGATGGTTTCATGCAATCAGCCATTTGCCTTTGGAGTAGGCAGTAACAGCGAGTTATCCTTGCCACCTTTAGATTGCATCATAGCCAACAATGTCGCTGACAAAACGACGGGTAGTACGCCTATAAACTATGTAGATACGCCCATAAACATCGACTATACGTCAAATTATGTCTACACGAATGCCTTAAGTATTGTCGACCCAGGATTAATTAATGCGGACCCGATGCTGAGCCTAAGCGATGGTCTTTGGCGGCCTGATTCCTCAAGTGCCATTTTCAATGCAAGCACGCGCCTGTTCAGCTATGTCACCTCCGATATGGATGGGCAATCACGCATGGATACGCCTGAACTCGGCAGTGATGAGGTTTCAAATTTGAGTATTACCAACAGCCCTCTAACCACCGATGATGTGGGGCCCGACTGGGCTGATAACGCGACGAATCTTACTGATTACCACCGTATTTCTCCAACGCTTTTTGTAAAAAATAGCACCCTTCATATTGCCAACCTTCCTGAAAAGCACTTGCCCTATACCATGTCGATCTATAATGTCCAGGGTCAACAAACACAATCACACTTGCTACATCAATCTGAAGCTTCGGTGCCTGTTTTTAATCGAAAAGGTGTTTATATCATTAAAATCATCGGCAAAGGAAATGCATATGGCACCAGCAAAGTTGTATTTTAAATCTCTGCTGAGCTGGGCTTCCTGCTAGTGGCGGGATATTGTGTATCGTCCAGCTCATTCGCTCCTCGGGCTGCCGCCCTTCAAAAAACACAAGTCTTGGATTTTCCAAGCCTTTTGATTAGGGCATGATACTCCCGATATTGCACCTGCAATGTATATGGTGCGTATCCGCGTGTTGTAGCCAACATATGAAACGACTTTTTTTTCTCCTACCGGCTCTTTTATTCGGCATAGGCCTTATGCTGAATGCCCCACTTTCAGCTCAGACCATTTCGGTCTATGCCACGCTTATTGGCCCAGAAGTTCCGGGGCCCAGCCTGGATATGCTGGAATACCAACTCATCGAAGATGGAGTAGGTAATTATAATAATGGTGAATGGGTAGCGGTCAAAGTGGCGATACCATCGGAGTTAGCGAAAAAAGGCAATTTTATCTACCTCTCTTACGCCCTTCTTGACACTGTCGAATTATGGGCACAGGCCAATGACGGCCAGTTGGTTCGAGCCTATCAAACGGGGCAGGCATTTACATTTGATACCAGACCATATACCAATTCAGACTTTGTGTTCCCCATGCGTGAAGGCGTGGAGGTGTACTACCTGAGAATCTATAGCTCCAAACCCATTGTCCTTCCCTTTGAGATTCTTTCAAACAAACACCTATTTAAGGCCCTGACGACCAAGGATTTTCTATTCGGAATTTTTGTAGGAATCATCCTTGTGATGATCCTGTATAACCTGGCTATCTTTTTTATTACTCGTGATAAAAGCTATGCATACTATATCGCATACCTGCTCGCCCTGGTGATCACACAGGCATCAATATTTGGATACACCGACCGCTTTGTAACATTTGACTGGCCTGTTTTAAGTCAAATATTCATTACGCTAACAGGTGCTATCGTAGCCATAGCCTCTGTGTTCTTTGGCATTAACTTCTTACAATTAAGGGACAAGGCGCCGCTTTTTGCAAAACTGCTTTTGTTAGTCGTAATCCTGGATGTCATCGGCATCTTCTATTTGATAATGGGCTGGAATCTACTGGCCTTTCATTGGGTGAATGTCGCAGCGCTATATGGATCTATCGTAGCCATCGTGGCTGCAATCAAACTTTCGCGGACCGGATTTAAACCTGCAAAGTTCTTCCTGATAGCCTGGTCGGTCTTTTTGATAAGCATAATCATTTTCACCTTAATGAATGTCGATATCATTCCTTACAATCCGTATTTCCGTGCATCCATGCTATTTGGGGCAAGTATAGAAGCAGTCTTGCTTTCTGTGGCTTTGGCAGATCGGATAAATATACTTCGGAGAGAAAATGAGGAGTCTCAGGAAAGAGCCCTGGAAATGGCCCAGGAGAACGCACGAATCATTCGCCAGCAAAATATCATACTGGAGGAAAAAGTACAGTTGCGTACCGAGGAGTTACAAGGAACCAATGAGGAATTGAAAGTAACGCTAATCAATCTGAAAGAAGCCCAAGCACAACTTGTGCAGTCAGAAAAAATGGCTTCATTAGGTATACTAACAGCTGGCGTAGCGCATGAGATAAACAATCCTCTGAACTATATTCAAGGTGGTTACATTGCCATACATGAGGAACTCAAAAAAGAGCATAAAGACATCAATAAAGAGGAAGTAGCCGAATATCTCCAATGGATAAAGTCAGGAGCAGAAAGAGCTACGCAAATTGTAAAGAGCCTCAATATATATAGCAGAACCACCGAAGATCATATGGAAAATTGTAACCTCCATCAGATTATAGATGACTGCCTTCTAATGTTGCAGAAAAAACACAAAGACAGAATCATTATTTCAAAAGACTACACAAGTACTCCGGTTATCGTAAGGGGAAATAGTGGGAAACTTCAGCAAGCTATCCTCAACCTCCTATCTAATGCAATGGATGCTATTTCAGAAGAAGGGAAAATAGGCATTGAGACAAAGGTCATAGATGACGAAATTAGTGTTACGATAGGTGACAACGGATACGGAATACCTCAGGAAAATCTTAAAAAGGTGATGGATCCTTTCTACACGACCAAACCTCCGGGGACAGGCACAGGTTTGGGATTATCGATAACGCAATCCATCATTCAAGAACACCATGGAAACCTAAGCATTACCTCACGGGTTGATACGGGTACTAGCGTGCTACTTCGTCTTCCTCAATATAGAAATCATGGAAAGTAAAAGGAAACTGCTATGCATAGATGACGAACCCATCAATCTGCTTATCATGGATAAAATTCTTGGTAAGAAATATGGCGTTTTTACTGCAAGAGGAGGAGAAGAAGCACTCGATATTCTGGAAAATACATCTGAGATCGAGCTTGTGATAAGCGATATGCACATGCCTGTGATGAACGGTATGGAGTTTATCAAGGAAGCCCGGAGGCGGTTTTCAAACAAGAAGTACTTTATACTATCGGGTTATGCAAAAACTGAAGAAATCCAAGCTGCGCTAGACGCTAATATTATTTCCGAATACTTTCAGAAGCCGGCAAATTTCCAAAAAATCGAACAGGCGTTGGAAGACAGCTAATAATCCTCGAAAGGTTGGTTAACCAACTTCCAGCGCTGCTAACCCAACTGCACGATTTCCTTTCACGCAGCATCTTTTCAAAAGTCAGCGTCTATATTGAAAACAATAATATTCACAAGAAAACCTAAAACCTTATGAAAATTTCAAAGACCCTATTAAAGACTATTGCCGCAGGTGTGATCTTAAGTGGAGCGATGACCTCATGCGTAACAGACAAGGAATTAATCAAACCTGAGACTACATGTGAGGCTGATTGTGACATCGATCATAAGCATAACAAAGACAAGAATAATCACATCGACAATTGCCCAGCTTGCGGATTGGGATAAAATCCTCCGATGCTTATTCAAATTTCGTTCTGTAACCTCACCCGACAAGCGTGCTAAAATCTGCGATAGCCTGTAATTTGGATAGAAACATCTTAGCCTCTGCTTTGCCACTTTTTGAAGATGGCAAAGTAGAAGCTATTGAATGGTCTTTTGATGCTTTATTCAAGGTCAGGAATATCCCAGCGTGGTTTGTGGAGCTTTTAGATCGTTATAGCAACGCAAATAGCCTATTGGGCCATGGCGTTTTCTTCTCCCTTTTTTCAGGCAGATGGACAGCGGAACAGGAACGCTGGCTGGCACACCTGAAAAAGGTCTCTAACGAATTTAACTTCACCCATATCACCGAGCATTTTGGTTTTATGACGGGTGAAAATTTTCATCAAGGTGCGCCCATTAGCATTCCATTTACAACTACAACATTAGCAATTGGGCGAGACCGTCTGAAAAGAATTTACCATGCTTGCCAGTGCCCGGTTGGTTTGGAAAACTTGGCTTTTGCCTATTCTATCGATGAAGTAAAAAGGCATGGCGAATTCCTGGAAGAACTGATCTCTCCCATCAATGGATTTATCATTCTTGACCTTCACAACCTGTATTGCCAGCTGCATAATTTCGGTCTTAGTTTTGAAGAAATCATCCAGCTTTATCCGTTACATCGGGTAAAAGAGATTCATATTTCTGGTGGCTCCTGGAAAGATTCGACCATCGAACCTGACAGGAAAATCCGAAGGGATACCCATGATGAGCGCGTGCCAGATGAAGTATTTTCGTTATTAGAAAAAGCGATTCCACTATGCCCCAGTGTAGAATTTATCGTGCTGGAGCAAATAGGAACCGGCCTCCAATCGGACGAGGCTAAAGATCAATTTCGGGTTGATTTTGATAGGATGAATGCCATTGTCAACAATCAAAAAGAGGACAGCATTTCCACAAACAATTTCCTGCCACATCTTCCAATCACGACAGGACCTCCAGCCCAAAACGAGCAACTACATCTCGATCAGATGGAGTTGAGCCACATCATCGAACATGCGACATCCTACTCCGATGCGATGAACAAGCTTCGCGCTTCAAGACTCGCTAACTCCGACTGGGAAATTGAAAAGTGGCAGCCAGGCATGGTAGAAACCGTTGTCGATATCGCTCAGAAGTGGAAGGATGGTTTTTAGTGAGTAAGGACGTTTACTAGGACTGCTAGAAACTAGGTTACCAGCTAGTCCGTCCCGCTGGCAGGGATTTCGTGACAGTGGAGCTGGAAGGCGCGTAATCCTGGCCTATGGCCTACTGCTATTAGCTGGATTACCCCCTATCCAAACCCGCAAGCCGAAATCCAGCTCAGCCCTTAGAAAGCCAGCTCAGTGAAGGAGTATCAAGTCCTTTTGCTGGTTAGAATATTGAGCGCTAGCATTAAGAATCCCAAAGACAGAACCTCA
>JBGCFB010000231.1:0-14609 GCA_045106685.1 Bacteroidia bacterium
CCACAATGTTCTACCAATTCTTCAAAACAGCGTTCTTGTTTCTTGTTTTTATTTCCCTCTTTTTACCGTCTTTTTCCCAAACTGCTACTCCCGGTGTAACGCCAGTGTATATGACCATCGACAATGTGGTCGATAACGGCATTACGTATGAATTCGATGTGGTAGCAGAATGTGCTGACACATTTTTATTGAACACGTTTCAAATTTACTTTGGCTACAATAATGACGCCTTTGGGCTGGCGATTGTACGCAATGCTGGCTTTTCTAGCCTGATCAACAACAATCCCCATATCACACTCTATGGCATGTCTCCTCCTCCGCTTGTAGTACCCAAGTATAAGCTTATTAATGTGGTGGATAACGCTCCTGATATCGTTGCGATCACCGCTGATACCCGCTTTTTGGTACCGTACCCAGCCTGTTACCCGACCGACACTAACAAAGTGACAATGTGGTTACCAGGTGATAAAAAGGCAATAGCCCATATTGTCCTGACATATACTGACAATACCCAACCTCCGGGTGTAAGCCTCGCGCTTTCCCTGATGCTGGACCAGTTTATCGGAGGAAATGGCGGTCGTTGTCAACTTGTTCAAGGTGATATATCTGTTCTTCCTGCAGTGTTCAACGACATATCTGCTACGCCTCGCATAGACGGCTCAGTAGACGTTGCCTGGGAAGCGTATGAAGAAGGCATTGAGCGCTATATAGTTGAGCGTCAAATATCTCAGAATTACTTTGAGCCTGTCGGCGCCCAAGTGGCTACAGGAAATAATGAAACGCAATCATATACATTTAATGATCATGCTGCTCCTACAGGCAAACTCCGCTATCGCTTGCAAGCAGTAGATGTCGATGGCAATTTCACATACTCAAAAACTGTAGAAGTAACATTGGACAACACGCAAGGAATTGCTCCTGTAGCATATCCAAGTCCAGTAACAGACCATCTTCAAATCACCAATATTGACTACGAAGTCGCCACCACAGCAACTATCGTCGATATGCAAGGTCGCGTCTATTGGAAAGGGACGATCAGTCCTGAAGGAATTTCTGTGAGCAATCTAGCTTCAGGCTTATATGTTCTCCGCGTGCGAGGCATTGCAGACATTCGTTTTATAAAAGAATAAGCTGGCTGTTGGCTGTTGGCTGTTGGCTAAATTAGGGCATCTCAAATATTTTGGGATGCCCTAATCTTTGTTTGTGGTTGTCTTAGGTTATATTTGCTACAGCATGCAATTATTCCATATCATTTCTGCCATCCTGGCCCTTTCGGCCGTGTTTTCCTATCTCAACATTCGGCATCTACGCATGCCGTCAGGCATATTTTTGATGCTGGCAGGGCTTGCATTTTCCTTAGTGGTATTAGCCATAGGCGGATTCTCTCCTGAGGTATCCGACGCGGTGAAGGCAAGTATTTCTAAGCTTGATTTTGGAGAAGCCTTGCTCAATTTCATGCTCTGCTTTATGCTTTTTGCAGGAGCGATGCATACCAACCTTGCTACCCTTGCCAAGGTCAAATGGTCGGTACTCAGTTTTGCTACAGTAGGTATTTTGGTGTCCACGATCCTGGTGGGAAGCGGCTTTCACCTGATGCTTCAGCTTATTGGCATGCCGATTCCGTTTGTTCACTGTCTACTATTTGGAGCGCTCATCTCCCCTACTGACCCTATTGCTGTGATGGGTATTTTGAAAAAGGCAGGTGTTTCAGAAGAATTAGGTGCCAAAATCGCAGGAGAATCTTTGTTCAATGATGGTGTTGGAGTGGTAATTTTTGTTACCATTTTCAAAATAGCGCAGTTTGGTTTGGGTGAAATGAGCGGCTCAGAAGTCGGCATTTTGCTTCTGGAAGAAATTGGCGGCGGCCTGGTGCTTGGCTTAGGCTTTGGGTATCTGGCTTATGTGATGATGAAGCGAATAGACCACTATGTTACAGAGGTGCTGATCTCGCTTGCGCTCGTGATGGGCGGCTATAGCGTTGCACAGCTATTTCACTTTTCAGGACCGCTCGCGATGGTGGTTGCAGGTCTATTGATCGGTAATCAAGGCCACCAGTTTGCCATGTCAGACCTCACCAAAGATTACGTGCATAAGTTCTGGGAGATGACAGACGAAGTACTAAATGCTGTTCTATTTGTATTTATCGGCCTTGAGATATTGCTTATCCCATTTAGCGCCACGACCATCATCATCGGCATTGTAAGTGCGGTTCTTGTAACTACTTCTCGCTATCTCTCACTAGCGACGCCTGCGTATCTGTTGGGACTTAAGCGGACTTTTGAACCCTACACCTTACCCATTATGACCTGGGGAGGCCTGAAAGGCGGAATCTCCATTGCGCTTGCGCTATCGTTGACAGCAGCCATGGATCGGGAAATCATACTTCCGGTAACGTACGTGGTGGTATTGCTCTCGCTCGGTGTCCAGGGACTCACGGTGGAGCGGCTGGTAAAGCGGTTGAGCTAGGTGAGAAAATTGCAGATTGCAGATTAGCGATTGCAGATTGACAATTGCAGAATGCCTTTAGAACTAGTACCCCCATCAGGACTCGAACCTGAAACCTGCTGCTTAGAAGGCAGCTGCTCTATCCAGTTGAGCTATAGGGGCTTTTTAGTGGAGGGCAAATGTCGGGATATGTCTTGTTTCTAGCAAGCGAAAATGTGATTGAAGTGATATTTTTTTTGAGGTGGGAGCTATAAGCCCTCTTAGTAACAAAAATTCGATCAAAATCAGGTTATCAAGGCACAACCATTCATCATTCACTAACCACCTCAAGCCAAACGCAAATACTCCTTGGGTGGCTTGCCAAAGCGGGCTCTAAACTCGGTAGAAAAAGTCGTCTGATGCCCAAATCCACATTTGTAGGCTACATCTGCAAGCGAGTTTACCGATCCTTCTTCAAGTTCATAACGCGCGGCAGTGAGCTGTACCTCTTTGATAAACTGGATAGGCGAAAGGCCAGTGATGCCTTTTAGGCGGCGCCTTAACTGGCGCGGACTCAGGTTAATCTTCTCGGCGAGTCCTTCCACATTTAATCGCTGTTCACTTAAGGAGTCTTTGATCAATTGCTCCATATTATCCACCCAGGCCTTATCCGAAACACTCATTTTCGGCTCAGTCTCTTCTTCCTGAGTAGAAGCCTCTTCGCCTTTTAACCAGGCTTTTCGCTGTTGGGCATGATAGAGCAAATTTTGTACACGAGCCTCTAATTCAGCAACGGAAAAAGGCTTCGTCACATAATCATCCACTCCGATGGTAAGGGCGCTGAGTTTGCTTCGCTCCGCAGCTAGCGCCGTGAGCATAACCATCGGTATACTTTTCCAATCGGCATGGGCCTTCACTTCTTTCAGCATGGTCAGTCCGTCCATCTCCGGCATCATAATATCGGAAATAATGAGATCGACCTCATGGCCATGTTCCTCTAGCATCTTCAGGCCTTCCACACCGTTGGAGGCGACGAAAACATTTTTGTATCGAGGCTCCAAAATGCTCATTACAAAACGCTGCATATCCGCATTGTCCTCAACAAGGAGTATAGAAAAGTCTGTGCCTATCTCGTAAATCGGTGCCAGAGCAAGCTCCTCCACAACCTCCTCCACAGGGCTTTCTGCTAAAGCGGTAACCTCTTTTTTAGGAAACTCAAAATAGAAACTACTTCCCTCACCCAGACGGCTTTCAGCATAAGCTCTTCCATCCATCAACTGCGCGATGCTGCGAACCAGCCCAAGGCCTATTCCCGTGCCGCCCTGATCCTGATTTTTTGTCTGAAAATAGCGATCAAAAACATGAGGTAGCTCTTCTTCTGCAATTCCCTGGCCGGTATCCTGAACGCTGAACTCCAGACTCCCTCCTTTTTCGCTAAGTGCAAGTCCAATTTTGCCACCTGATGGGGTAAACTTGATAGCATTGCTGAGGAAATTATTGAATACCTTCTCGAACTTTAGCTCATCAAGTCGAATGTTCAAATTGGACGGCACAGCGATGTTCAAATCATGTTTAAGCCCAAGTCGATCGAGTTGCGGTACAAAATTCTCATACAGCCTATTCACCAAGGGAGTGATTGGCACCTCGGCCTCCTGAAGTTCCATTTTCTGAGCATCAAACTTAGACAGGTCCAGTATTTCCGTAATAAGTTGCATAAGGCTTTTGCCATTACGCTGCATCACAAATAGCTGATCCTGAACCTCCTCCTTATCCCAATTATCAGGACGATCGATTAATTGAGAAAGAGGGCCCAGAATAAGCGTAAGTGGTGTGCGAAGTTCATGGGAAATATTGGCAAAAAAGCGTATTTTGAGATCATTGAGCTCGGCGAGTTGTTGTTGGCGTTCGCGCTCCTGCTCAAGCTCCATAGCTTGATGACGTACCCGTAATTGCTGGCGATTACGATAAAACCAAAAGGAAAGTCCTGCGATTAACATTAAAGCCAATGCTCCCCAGAGCAGGTTGTTGCGCTGATTCAATTCCTGTTCATATGCAAGGTCAGAAACTGCTTTTTCTTTGACAAAAGCCAGACTATCTGTAAATGCCTTTCGTTCATACTCAAACTCTACTAAGGCTTCTGCGTTTTTTCTATTTTCGAGGGTATCACGGGCTTCGATATACACGTCTCGCATTTTGAGTGCCTTGGCATGCTGCCCCGTTGCCTTGTAGCAGTCTGCGAGGCGATTGCTAGCAGAACGTAACCAGCCGTAATCTCCCAACTCCCGGGCATCATGAACAGCTTCCTCAAAATAAGGAATAGCTTGTGCAGGACGCCCTATCTGTGCATAAGCCTGGGCAATGGCAAAACCAGCATTACTCATGGGTCTTCCAATTTGTTTCTCCAGGTCCCGGGCTCTAAAGTAATAACTCAGTGCGCTATCAGGCTGGTTTTTTTCTAAATATATTCCTCCCAACGTTTCCAGACTAAGACTCAATTGCTCGATATAACCAGTTTCCTTGGCAGTATGATAGGCTTCTGTGTAATAATAGACGGCTGAATCAAGGTTTCTTCCTTTAGCTGCATCGTTGTGGTAGTTTATTCCTAGTTGACGGCAACAATGGTAATAAGCATATAAATAGTCGCCCCGATCGGTGAGGTTTTTTGCCACATTAAAGGACTTTTTTGCGTAGCTCAAGGCTTTTTCAAATTCGCCCTCTGAACGAAAGACCTTAGACAGGCATATATATACATCGCTATGCACAAAAGCTCGTGGTTCGTTTTCTATTAGTCCTGAAGCCTGAAGTAGAAGATTCAGGGCCTCTTTTTTTTGGCTTGTCTGTAAATAGAGGTTTGCGATATTCACCAGATTCTGTGCTCTCCGCCCAGGCGAAGGTTTTGAATAGTTTGCATAAAAATCATCCGCCCTGAAGAGGTAGGACAGCGCTGAATCATATTCCATAAGGGCCATATTGGCATTACCTGCAGTAGTAATAGTTGAAATCATGATTGCAGAATCGCTACTCGTTATCTCATCTGCAAGTAAGTCCTTCGCGTAGGAGATGGCTTGGGGAAAGTTGCGGGACTCATAGCTCAACCGTATGAGAACGCGCTTGTTGGCGAGGTAGGCTGTAGTGTCTTTTATCTGTTTAAAAAGCGGAATGGTCTTGAGTAAATATTCTTCTGCTTGTTTATACCATCGATTATTCTTTAGTGCCAATCCTATGTCAGTGAGGCAATGCGCTAAACCTGCTGGGTCCTGGTTTGAATTAGCGAGTTTTTCAGCATTGTTAAAGGCATTCATTGCCTGGGTGCTGTCGCCTTGCTGGAGGTGCATATTCCCCAGGTTCACGGCTGCTTGTATACGTGAGCTGTCGGGTAAGTCCTTATTTTTCCATGCTGAGGTGAGAGAATCAATCGGACTTTGAGCAAAACAAATGCAAGAAACTAGTGAGAGTAGTAGCGTGAGTAGATATTTGTGCATTTGGTAAATATAGAAAATCGGCAACTTTCGTGCATTTTTTCAACCATTCGAGAGTAGCAAATATCAAGGATCAAGTAGCGAGTTTTAAAAAAAGCACATTCCCCAAAGCTAAAAAGCCCGGGGAATGCACGCGTGTATGTACTAACAATACATCTTTATTGGGGTACCGCAGTTCCGCGCCCCACATTTCTCATCCATATCATGACACGATCTGAATTCTGAACTTGCCCGTCGAGGTTATAGTCACCTGACTTATAGCCAGCGGTCCCTACACTTGGGATCCACTCAAGGATATCATCGGTGTTCTGGATTTGTCCGTTACCGTCGGCGTCGCCTGCAGTCATCAGGCTGGTGCCGCTTTGCTGTGATCGGGCATTTTGTCCTCCATATACTTCCATATTCGGATGGCTGAAATCTATCTGCTCCCAAGGGAAGACAGGTTCCTTGGTCATCACGCCCAAGTGATTGCGGTGTACAACCGCTAGGTAATATGGCATTGCACTATTCACATTCAATTGTGGAGCGCTAGTGCCATTGACATCGACGATCAAGCCATTTTTGAGCAACAGAGCCGCGCGGGAATGCACGACTGTGGCGGGGTTGGCCGTGTCGCGTAGTTCCAGGATAACCCAATCTACTATGTCGGGATTGCTTTGTGCAGCTGCGGTCATCGTTTCGCCGCCACCGCCTGTAAAGGTGTAGCCCAGGCCTGTATAGGGTTCCTGTGACGGAATGAGATTGGCAGTGTTGAGACTGGTGCGCATGGTACCGCTTGCAGGGTCATAAGCACCTTCAAGCCTGGCGATAACTGATGTGATTACCATACAGCTTTGATCCACGGTGACCACAACGGACAGGTATTCGTAGCAGCCCTGAGCATTCGTATATGTCGCCCAGTAAGTATGGGTCTTGGCAGGCTTAACCATGACTTTATCCCCTGAGCGGGCTTGGCCGCGAGACATTCGGCAGTTACCGATGAGTTGGCCGCCCTGACCTGGATCCTTATCATAGAAATTGACGCGTCTTATCCTCATTGAGTAGTCCCGAATTAGGGATGCAATGTTTATACGTCCACCGGAGCATATATTCCCAGAAAAGGCCTGCATGACGGTTGAAAGCTGAGCAGAAATGCTTACTTCCTGCACTTGCTTTGTGATATTGCCATTTCCATCATCAAATGTCCAGATAACCTGATAGAGGCCGGGGCCGGAAAAGGATGTGGCGCCTGAAGGAACACCGATGATATTTCCTGCGCAGTTATCTGTGGCCGTAGGTGTTGGTAGGCTAGCTGAGTTACAGTTTGTGCTAAGAGATGGCAGTGTCCAGTTAGCGGCACTTTCATAAAAATAGGCTGCGCCGTTACTATTCAAACCTCCATCCGATTTTACAGGCGCCCCTACAATGGCATTGGCACCCGAGATCGCAACACTTAATCCGAAATTATCACTGTCTGCCTTGTCTGAAGCCAACAGCTTCTCTAATTCGTTCCAGTTGCCGCTCGCATCACGCTCAAAGATATAAGCAGCACCATTTTGAGTTATCCCGCCATCAGATTTTAGAGGAGCACCCACAATAGCGTGATCGCCTGAGATCGAAACGCTCCAGCCAAAGTAGTCAAACAGAGCCTTGTCCGAGGCAAGCAGTTTCTGCACTTCGGTCCAGTTGCCGCTTGCGTCTCGCTCAAAAATATAGGCCGCGCCGTTGAGGGATGTTGTTCCATCAGATTCATTATAAGCGCCCACAATGACGTAACCACCCGATACCGAAAGACTATAGCCAAAATAGTCGCGCGTAGCCTTATCCGAGGCCACGACCTTCTGCACTTCTGTCCAGGATCCACTTACGTCTCGCTCAAAGATATAGGCTGCGCCGTTGTCAGAAGTTCCTCCCTCATCTTGGTAAGCAGCTCCTATAATAATGTAGTCGCTAGACATCGACACGCTCCAGCCAAACAGGTCATTTGTCGCTTGGTCCGAGGCATTCAGCTTCTGT
Organism: Bacteroidia bacterium; assembly: GCA_045106685.1. Classification (GTDB taxonomy): domain Bacteria; phylum Bacteroidota; class Bacteroidia; order J057; family J057; genus JAUIGE01. The sequence goes on from JBGCFB010000231.1 coordinate 7,899, forward strand.
AATTCAGACCAGTTACCGTTCGCACCTCGCACAAAGGCATAGGCTGCGCCATTACTCGTAGTCCCGCTATTACTTTCCCGAGAGGCTCCTACAATGGCGTTATTGCCCGAGATCGAAACGCTATAGCCAAAATAACCAGCTGATTCTTTGTTCGAGGCAAGCAGTTTCTCCACTTCGTTCCAGTTACCATTTGCGTCTCGCTCAAAGATATAAGCAGCACCAGAATAACTTCTCATTGCATCAGAATCTTTGTAAGCGCCCACAATAGCGTAGTCGCCTGAGATCGAAACGCTCCAGCCAAAATGCGCATACGAAGCCTTGTTCGAGGCAAGCAGTTTCTGCACTTCAGTCCAGTTGCCGCTCGCGTCTCGCTCATAGATATAGGCTGCACCGTTTTGAGATGTTACACCATCGGATTCTGTATCCGCTCCCATGATAGCGTAATCACCTGATACTGATACACTTCTACCAAAATGGTCATACGTATCTTTATCCGAAGCGAGGGCTTTTTTAATTTCATTAAAATCAGAGGGCGGAGGGGAGCTACCTGCATCGGGGACAGGTGCGATATCATCAGCAATCAAATCCACCTTTTGGTACTGTTTCATGATATTGCCGTTGCCATCGTCATAGGTCCAAGTGACTCTGTAACTACCAGGAACTGTGAAGTTGGTCTGGTCGCTCGTGGTGGCCGTCAGGCTACCTGTACAATTATCTGTAGCAGTAGGGACTGAAAGACTGATGCTATTGGAACCGCAATATTGCTCCTGTATGGGCGGAAACACCCAGGCCGGTTCATTTTCAAAAAAGTATGCTGCACCATTATCGAAGTACCCATTATCATCTTCCTCAGGGGCGCCTGCTATAATGTAATCGCCAGATATTGAGACGCTATTTCCAAAGTGATCATCGCCATTATTGTCTACGGGCAGCAGTTTTTGGACTTCGTTCCAGTTACCCGTTGCATTGCGCTCAAAGACATAGGCCGCGCCATGCTCGACTAATGTTCCTGTAGATTTCAAGTAGGCTCCTACGACAGCACGGTCATTTGAAATTGAAACGCTGTTGCCAAAGTAATCCCTAGGCGCTTTATCCGAGGCCAACAGCTTTTGCTGCTCGGCCCAGGTACCACTGGCATCGCGCTCAAAGATATAGGCTGCGCCAGAATAACTTCTCGCAGCATCAGTCTCGCCGGTTGCCCCTACAATAAGGTAGTTGCCCGAGACAGAAACGCTCCAACCAAACCCATCATTACTTGCTTTGTCCGAGGCCAACAGTTTTTGTTTTTCGGTCCAACTGCCGGAAGCATCACGCTCAAAAACATAGGCTGCGCCATTTCTATATAGCCCACCATCACCTTGCCGATAAGCCCCTACGATGGCGTAGCCATCTGAGATCGAAACACTGTGGCCAAAATAATCATAGTGGTCCCTGTCCGAGGCCAGGAGTCTTTCCTCTTCATTCCACTTGCCCGAAGCGTCGCGCTTGAAAATATAGGCAGCGCCATTATCAGTCTTTCCATCATCTTCCCGAAAGGCACCCACAATAGCGTAGTCACCTGAGATTGAGACCCTACTTCCAAAATATCCATCATTGGCCTTCTGAGAAGCGAGGAGTTTTTGGACTTCGATCCAATTGCCCGAAGCGTCACGCTCGAAAATATATGCCGCACCGTTATCTCTTGTCGTTCCATCATCTTCCTTATATGCCCCTACAATAGCGTAATCCCCAGAAATCGCAACACTATAGCCGAAATTATCATAAGCGGCTTTGTCGGAGGCCAGGAGTCTTTGCACGTTGATCCAGTTCCCTCCTGCATCGCGCTCATAGATATATGCTACTCCGCAATCTCTTGGCAGTCCATAATCTTCCCCATATGCCCCTACAATGGCGTAATCACCTGAGATAGAAACGCTATAGCCAAGCTCATCCCTGCTCCTTTGGTTCGGAATTTGAGTTTTTAGCATTTCTGCAAAATCAGGAGGTAAGAGGCTTCCTGCATCAGGGACAGGAGTTTCTTCATCAGGACTAAAAATCACCTCCTGAACTTGCTCGATGATATTCCCATTGCCATCATCAAAGGTCCAGGTGACAATGTAGTCACCTGGACTGGCAAAGGTAGTGGGGTCATTGGTGGTAGCTACCATCGTTCCAACGCAGTTATCTGTAGCGGTAGGAGCGGTGAGTGTGAGACTATTGGAACCGCAGTATTGGTCGTGCACATTGGGGAGCTCCCAGCCCGCAACATTTTTAAAGATATAGGCAGCGCCGTTTAGGGATGTTGCCCCATCGGTTTCCCTGAAGGCCCCCACAATGGCGTAGTCACTCGATATGCTGACGCTCACGCCAAAAAAATCATACCTGGCTTTGTCAGAGGCCAGTAGTTTTTCCACTTCACCCCAGTTGCCTGAGGCTAGACGTGCGAAAACGTAGGCCGCACCACTTCTGGGTATTCCTCCATCATTTTTCGTTAAAGCTCCCACAATGGCACGGTCACCTGAAATCGAGACGTTGAAACCAAAACTATCACCCCCTTCTCTATCCGAAGCCAAGAGTTTTTGTGTTTCGGACCAGTTGCCCAAAGCGTCGCGTTCAAAAACATAGGCCGCACCAGCACCTGAACCTCCATCATCTTCCCCGACGGCACCCACAATGGCGTAATCACCCGAAATCGAGACACTTTCCCCAAAAAGGTCATTTCCTGCCTTATCAGAGGCGAGCAGTTTTTCTACTTCAATCCAACTGCCCAAAGCATTACGCTCAAAGATGTAGGCCGCCCCGTTATCCGATAGCCCCCCATCATCTTCCCGGGGAGCGCCGACGATGACATGATCGCCCGATATTGAGACGCTATTGCCAAAAAAATCAGAGCTTGCCTTATCGGAAGCCAAGAGTTTTTGCACTTCGGTCCAGTTGCCAGAGGCGTCCCGCTCAAAGATATAGGCCGCTCCGTTATCCGATAGTCCGATATCACTTTCTCTGGAGGCCCCCACGATAACGTGGTCGCCTGAGACCGAGACACTGCTTCCAAAATTGTCATATCTATTCCTGTCCAAGGCTACAAGCTTTTGCGCTTCGGCCCAGTTACCCCTGGCATCGCGCTCGAAAATATAGGCCGAACCAGTCTCATTGTCATCCTTCCAGGCTCCTACGATGGCGTAATTTCCCGAAATCGAGACGCTATTGCCAAATTCATCCTGGTTGGCCTTATCGGAAGCCAAGAGCTTTTGCACTTCGGTCCAGTTGCCTGAGGCGTCTCGCTCAAAGATATAGGCGGCGCCGTTTCCGGATGTTGTTCCATCAGATTCCGAAAATGCACCTACAATGGCATATTTATCCGAGATCGAGATACTATTACCAAATTCATCACCAGCTGCCTTATCCGAAGCGAGTACCTTTTGTATTTCGTTGAAATCGGGAGGAAGTGGGCTACCCGCGTTTGGCACAGGCGCGGTTTCATCCGCAGCAAAGGACAGCTGTTGTTTTTGCTCCGTCGTATTGCCGTTGCCATCGTCGAAGGTCCATGTAACGCTATATTCTCCTGGTACAGAATAGGTGACGGGATCCGAAGTCGTAGCAGTAATACTGCCAGCGCAATTATCCGTGGCAGTGGGCGCCGTGAGTGTGATGCTGTTGGAGCCGCAGTGTTGATCCAGCGCATTGGGTAACTTCCAGGCAGATTCGGTTTCAAAAAAATAGGCAGCACCGTTGTCTCTAAGTCCGCCTTCATCTTGCAGATAGGCTCCCACAAGGGCGTAACCACCCGAGATCGAGACACTATAGCCGACATAGTCCGAATTGGCCTTGTCCGATGCCAGGAGCTTTTGCACTTCAGTCCAACTGCCGTTGGCATCGCGCTCGAAGATATAAGAAGCCCCGTTTCTGTACCTCCCTTCATCATCACTGAAAATAGCCCCTACGATGGCGTAATCGTCTGAAATCGAAACGCTATAACCAAACCGATCATCGTAGTTCTTGTCCGAGGCCAACAGTTTTTGCACTTCGGTCCAGTTGCCCAATGTATTGCGCTCGAAGATATAAGCCGCGCCGTTAGCGCTTGTTGTCCCATCAGATTCCAGGTAGGCTCCCACAATGGCGTAATCATTCGAGATTGAGACGCTGTAGCCAAAATAATCACGTGTTGCCTTGTCCGAGGCGAGGAGCTTTTGCACTTCGGTCCAGTTCCCTAAAGCGTCGCGCTCAAAGATATAAGCCGCGCCGTTATCTCTTGTACCAGAAGCCTCTTTCAGATAGGCTCCCACAATGGCATAGCCGCCCGAGATCGAAACGCTGTAGCCAAAATAATCATGTGCTATTTTATCCGAGGCAATGAGCTTTTGCACTTCGGTCCAGTTCCCTAAAGCATCGCGCTCGAAGATATAGGCCGCGCCGTAATCGAATACCCCTCCTTCCAGATTGGCCCCTACAATAGCATAGTCGCCCGAAATCGAAACGCTAATGCCAAAGTTATCAGAAGTAGCCTTGTTCGAAGCCAGGAGTTTTTGCACTTCGGTCCAATTACCTAAGGCATCGCGCTCAAAGATATAGGCCGCGCCGTTATTGATTGTGCCCGTATCATCTTCCAGATTGGCCCCCACGATGGCATAGTCGCCCGAGATCGAAACGCTAATGCCAAACTGGTCGGAGCCGTTTTTATCTGAGGCCAGTAGCTTTTGTACTTCGGTCCAGTTGCCTGAGGCGTCACGCTCAAAAATATATGCCGCGCCGTTTTGGTATTTTACTCCATCGGACTCCTTCCAGGCTCCCACAATGGCGTAGTTATCTGAGATCGAGACGCTATAACCTAAGTTGTCATTATGAGCCTTGTCTGAAGCGAGGGCTTTTTTGACTTCTTGGAAATCAGTGGGTAAAGGGCTGCCCGCGTCGGGGACGGGAGGAGTTTCATCCGGGGCGCAGCCCTGGGCGTTAAGACTTTGAAAAGAACAAGCAAGGGCCAGTACGGCCACGATTAGGTGGTGAATAAGTCTGATTTGCATGATAGAAAATGTTGTTAGTAAATACATTAGGAAAAGAAGAAGAGGACCTTGCCATCTATCTTATTTCCATGATTCAAAACAACAGTTCCAGGCATGCAAAACCTTTCAAAAATCGGACGTCTTTTTTAAAAAATCGGCCATAAAGGGGCTTTCAGATTGCCATAGGGGTGGTTTTGTCTAAATAGACAAAAGAAAGTGTGGTATCATTGTGGGCTTGGGTTACCTTAAAAGTTCACATTTTTCAGTCGTGCTTTTAGGGAATATGAGTCTATTCAGGGATGAGTGAATTGACGATTGCAGATTAACGATTGCATATTGGAGAAGTGCAGGCACTGTGGGCTTGGATTACACACTAGGCCTGCTCAAGTCAGCGACGGGCAACTCAATCAGAGTTAAAGGCGATATTCAATATATACCTCACAATCCATTTAGCATGAAACACCTCTCCGCAATACTCGCCTTTTTCACCATACTAATATGCCTCAATGCTCAACGTCCTTACCAGCCTATGGTGGTTGAAGGCGCGACCTGGGTAGTGGAGGATCGCCAAATTTTCGGCCAATTTCCTGGTCCTTTGGAATGGTATATGTTTCAACTTGAGGGCGATACTACTATTGTAAATGAGCAATACCTTAAAGTGTTTCGCTATGAGGCTAATAGAGAATGGCAAGTCGGAGAAGAATATTATTCATACACAGCAAGCTCCAAAGCTTTAGAAGGCGCGCTAAGGGAAGACCCACTAAACCGTAAGGTTTACTACAGGAAGCTTTCTGAGCCCAGTCAAATTTGCGGAGTGGATGAAATACTCTTGTATGATTTTGCTCTACAAGTACAAGACACACTCTCTTCATGTTTCAAGTCTGATAATTTAGCAGATAGAGTTGACAGTATTTATATCTCACCTACCAATTCTTTTCCAAAAATTTTGTTACCAGCAGCGGTTGACTCGCTAGCGACCCTTTCCCTATTTCCTAACTTGAATAATTTCTCAAGTTCCAAGCATATAGAAGGTATTGGCTCCGACCATAGCATTTTTGCTGATATAGGCCTTTATAACACACCTTGGGAAACCATCACCTACGACCTTGCCCTTTACTGCCGCAACGGCACTAGCTGCGGAACAAAACTTCGTGTAGTGACCAGTATTGATGACAAGTTTGAAGAAGGCGGAATCAGTGTTTATCCAAACCCTACACATGCGGGCTGCTCGCTAAAGATCGACTTGGTCAAAGCGATTGCTCCAGCGGCTATTACCATCCATGACCTTTCTGGGAGGGCGGTTTTTACACGTTTGAATCCTAGTATCGAAAACAAATCAGTCCAAATCCAGATGCCCGATATTCCTTCAGGGATCTATAGGCTCGGTTTTTTGGACAAAAGCAGCAGGCGCTATGCTCGTCTGATTGCTATTCAATAAAAATAGTTTCTAAAAGCAAAACAGCGATTCCTATCAAAAGATAGAAATCGCTGTAATTGTGTCGAGGTGGCAGGATTCGAACCTGCGGCCCCCTGCTCCCAAAGCAGGTGCGCTAACCGGACTGCGCCACACCTCGATAATGTTAAAAAACGAACCAGCAGAAGCTGATTTTACTGGCGGAGAGGGCGGGATTCGAACCCGCGGTACCCGATTACGGGCACGCCAGTTTAGCAAACTGGTGGTTTCAGCCACTCACCCACCTCTCCAGGTTTGTTCGTAGCGGGCCACAACTGTACT
>JBGCFB010000232.1:0-4015 GCA_045106685.1 Bacteroidia bacterium
ATCCACGGCAGGGAGTGTTTTATTGACTACCAATGCACTTGCTTTTGAATTTGAAGAAGGCTTCTCCGAAGGTAAAGAATTTGGCCCTGATGCCATGACCATTCAAATGAAGGTAAACGGCAAAGTAAAATCACTTAGTGTAGAGCCAAGAACAACATTGGCCGCGGCTTTGAGAGATCATCTGGAACTCACTGGTACTAAAGTAGTCTGTGATAGAGGTTCTTGCTCGGCTTGTACGGTTTATTTGGATGGAACGCCGGTCAATTCTTGTATGATGTCAGTATTTGATGTTGGTGATAAGGAAGTTACAACCATAGAAGGTATTTCGGATGGCAATGAGCTGCATCCTGTTCAGGAGGCTTTTATAGAACATGATGCCTCCCAGTGTGGCTACTGTACCCCCGGTATGGTGATGTCATGTGCCCATTTATTAGACAACAATAATAATCCAACCCTGGAAGACGTGAAGAAAGCAACACGAGGCAATCTTTGTCGCTGTGGTACATACCCACATGTGTTTAAGGCAACTTTAGCGGCTGCAAAAAAAATAAGTTAAGATGGATACGAGAAAAGAAAAATTTCCATTTGGAATACCCGGTCATAATTTGAGCGAAATAGAAAGAGAGATCCCTATTGAAGAACCGCCAGTTTGGCCGGTTAATGATGACCTTAAAATCATTGGTAAAAGAGTGACCAGAATCGACGCTTTGGACAAGGTAACTGGAAAGGCAAAGTATACGGCCGACATGAAATTACCGGGTATGCTCTACGCAAAGATGTTGCGATCAAAAGTACCTCATGCGAAGATTAGCTCAATTGATATTTCGGCTGCAAAAAATCTTGAAGGCGTTCATGCTATTCATCTCATAGAGAATCAGAAAAACGACTCGGAGGAGAATGATAAAGGGCAATACCCAATGGTGAAGTACGTAGGCCAGCCGTTGGGAGGAGTTGCTGCGATAAGTCTGGATATCGCTAAAGATGCAATCGCTTTGATTAAGGTTAATTACGAGGAGAAACCCTTTGTTATTGATCTTGATTCGGCCATGAAAAATGATGCGCCAATCGTGTTTAACGAACCGATTGTACAGCAGGAAGATGGAGGAGATGTAGGGGAGACGCACGATGGTAGTAAAGGAACAGGTAACGTAAGAGGACCTTCAACGAGTAGTTTCTTTGGTGGACCCAGAGGAGACTTGGAAGTTGGCTTCAATGAGGCCGATGTGTTTGTTGAAAGAACGTATCGCACCCAGGTTCATACGCATATGCCATTAGAAACCCATGGTGTCGTGGTAGATTGGCGACCGGATGTCATGATGATCTACGCTTCCACCCAGAACACAGCAGGTGTTAGAAATGAAATGGCGAGTATTTTTAATTTGCCGAAGAGTAAGGTGAGAGTTATTTGCGAATTTATGGGAGGTGGTTTTGGAGCCAAGCACAGTGCCGGAAGCTTTGGGCCTATGGCAGCTAACCTAGCTAAAAAAACAGGTAGACCCGTTTGGTTAATGCTGGATCGTCAAGAAGAACACATTGCAGAGGGGAATCGCCCCAATTCAATTCAATATTTAAAAATAGGTGCTAAGAAAAATGGTGATTTAACTGTGATTCAGCAACGATCGCATGGAACTGCAGGAGTCGCGTTGGGTGCCGGCGTTGGAAGAATTGCTCAAATTCTATATCCTTGCCCTAATTTTGCCACAGAGCAGTATGATGTTTTGACCAATGCAGGTCCAGGTGCAGCATGGCGGGCGCCGGGCAATGTTCAAGGAGCCTTTGGATTGGAACAAGCCATAGATGAATTGGCTGAAAAACTAGAAAAGGATCCATTGCAGTATAGGGATCAGATTGATAAAAGCGAAGTGAGAAAGGTGGAACGTCAAAGAGGAGCCAAACTTTTTGACTGGTCAAGAAGGAAACCCGCAGGAAGTGATGCCGGGGTTGTAAAAAAAGGACTTGGAGTAGGTCAGTCGACCTGGCCAAGATTTGTGACTCTGGATTCTTCAGTGGAGGTTAAAATACATAACGATGGTGCTGTTGAAATTCGGTCAAGTGTACAGGATATTGGAACGGGTACTAAAACCATTTTGGCTCAAGTTGTAGCAGAAGAGATGGGTCTCGAAGTTAAAGACATTCAGGTGAATATAGGAGATACTTTTTTTCCTGTAGGACCGGGATCCGGAGGAAGTGTTGTCACAGGATCGATTACTCCGCCTACGAGAAATGCAGCTTATGAAGCTAAAAAAGAATTGCTAAAACTCGTCGCGAAAAAATGGGAGACAGACGCTTCTGATTTGACCATAGTCGATGGGCAGGTAAGAAATAAAAAAAATGAGGAACAAAAACTTTCTTTTAAAGAGGCAACCAAATTGATGCGTACGAGTCAGATTTCCAAAGTGGCGAGTCGCTCTGATGATTATGGTGGGTTTCAACAACCATGGGGACTTGCTTATGGAGACTTAGGTTCTGTTCAATTTGCTGAGGTGAGTGTGAATACCAATACAGGGTTTGTAAAGGTTGATAAGATCGTAGCCGCTCATAGTTGCGGACGTCCTCTGAATATAGGTCAGTTAGAAAGTCAGATTAATGGAGGAATCATTCAAGGTGTTTCCTATGCGCTTTATGAAAACAGGGTCATGGACAACAGTACTGGCCACATGATGAACGCCAACGTGGATCAGTATAAAACGCCTTATTCGATGGAAATTCCAGAAATTGAAACCATCATCGTAGAAGAGTATTCAGCGTTGTCATCTACTGATGCTTATGGAATTGGAGAGCCTGCAAATATTGCAACAGCCGCAGCAATCGCAAATGCTGTGTACAATGCGATTGGGGTAAGAATTTATGAAATACCAATCACGCCTGCGAGTATTCTGAAGGCATTAAATAAAGTATAGGGTTAGACTCAAAGGAGTCACTAAAAATATAAGACATGAACAAATTTAGTTGGTATGAAGCCAAATCTGTTGAAGATGCACTTCAACAAGTAAATTCAACTGTTTCTGAACAATTGTACGAATCGGGAAAGGAGGCAGCCATTTTTAAGTCAGGAGGGATTGACGTCTTTGACTGGATAAAGGAAGGCTTGCTCAAACCTGAGAAGATTATTAATATTCGGAACATTCCTGGTCTTGATAAGATCACTTATGATCGCAAGGAAGGGTTGAGTATAGGATCGAATGTAACCTTAGCTGAATTGGCCTCCAATGAGGAGATCAAAAATAATTACCTGGCACTTCATCAGGCCGTCATGCATGCAGCCACACCACAATTGCGAAATATGTCAACCTTGGGAGGGAATATTGCGCAAAGAAACCGCTGCTGGTATTTCCGATCGGCCGATCATCAATGCTTCCGCAAGGGAGGTGATCGTTGTTTTGCGAGGCATTCGGTTCACGGTGAAAATGAAAATCATGCCATTATTGATAACGGATCATGTGTAAGTATTCATGCTTCCTCTATCGCCACCGCTCTTATGGCATTTAAGGCTAGCGTTGTTATCGTAAATAGTGAAGGAAAAAAGAAAAAGGTATTGATGGATGACTTCTTTGTGTCGGCCGGAAAGGATATATCTATGGAAACTATTTTGCAGTCTAAGGAACTCATTACGGATATTGTACTGCCACCGTTTTCAAAAAATGTAAAAAGTGCTTATATAAAGCAAGTTGCCCGTGAGTCTTATGATTGGTCATTAGGCGATGTTGCCGTGGTGATGGAAATGTCAGGAAATACATGCCGCTCTGCAAGTATTGTCTTAGGAGCAGCTGCTCCGGTTCCTTATCGATCGATGGAGGCCCAGGAAGTGATGAAAAAAACGGAAATCAATAGTGAAAGCGCAGAAGCAGCGGCTAAAGCAGCGATGAGCATCGCTAAACCTCTTGCTAAAAATGGATACAAAGTTCCATTGTTCGAATCGATTATTAAACAAGCTATTTTAGAAATTACCTAAATATGGAAGAGAAAAAATCAAATAAAACCAATATCTGTAAATTCTTACGTGCCAGAAATCCTT
>JBGCFB010000233.1:0-8653 GCA_045106685.1 Bacteroidia bacterium
GCTCTGACTATCAGTGTCTTTCCCCAGCCTGCTTTGGAACAGTTGAATATACAATCATCGACATCTGTTACAGGACTAGCGCTATTTGATATCCAAGGAAGAGCGGTTCGGTTTTGGGATGAACAAGGAGCAAATATTCAATTATCCATCCACGCTATTCCTGCCGGCGCTTATGTGTTAAAAGGCAGCTCTGTAAAAGGGCCTTGGCGAAAAAAAATCCTCATCGTAGATTGATGAGGATTGTATATAGGAAGTATAAATAGGGGCATGGTCTATTCGTCATCCGGTACCGTAAGGCAGGTTACCCAAATATTGGATGCGTCTCGAAATGGGGGAGGAGGAAGTAGCAAGCAGACTGCTCCTGAGTTTCCATTTTCACTAAACTCAATAAATATTTCATCACCTTCTTCGAGAGAGTCAGCCATTTGAGCAATAGGGCAAATATGGCCATCATTTGAACTGCTAACAGCGATGAATTCTTCTCCTTTTTCTGTGCGAATGCCATATCCCAGACAGGAGAAGCTTTTTGAAACCAGTGTTGCCTGAACCTTGCACCGTGGATTCACTTGGTCCTTATCACAGCTTGTAAACAAGATAACCAGGAAAAGGAGTGAAATGATCGATGAGAATTTCATGGTTGTTCGAATATTGAGATTTTATTTTTTATAAAAACGAATGTCAGGCAAGGTATTATCAGCTGCCTGACATCACCTTATTTGCTAGACGCTGGAAGAATGGTATACTCGTCTTCAATACTAAAACAAGTTAGCCACACATCTGGAGCAGTTTCAAATGGTTCGTCAGGTAAAATCATGCACACAACGCCAGGGCTATTTTCCTCAAATTCAATATAAAATTCGTCTCCTACTTCCAGCTCATCCGCGATGAGCGCCAAAGGGCAAATGTGTCCTTCATCGGCATTGCTTACGGCGACTAGGTTTTGACCACCTTCTGTGCGAATTCCATAGCCATAACATGAGAAGTCTTTGGAAACAAGGGTGGCTTTTACTCCACAAATGGGTTCTTCACAATGTAAATCATCGCAACTTGACAATGTGAAAATGAGAAAAGAGGATGCCAGCAGAATTAGATACTTCATGTTGAAAAGGTTTTAGGTTGATGAAAGATGAGGTGGTGATGTCTTTAATGGCCTACTGACGGCAACTTTTCTAAGCATGCTGCATGCTAATTGCTGATTTTTTTTCGAAGAAAAAGCAAGCTTGGGTAAATTATGTTCAATCGATCACAGATAATAAAATATTAGGCACGCTTAATAGAAAGAAGTATATAGTGAGAAGATTTGGTATAGTTTCGTTTTTCTAAAAAAAATCTCACATAACGAAAATATCTATGCGCCCTCTTTTATTTTTCTGCATGCTGGCCTTTACTGTAGCTTGTACAGAGCAAGCCCCGAAGCATGTCGGTTCAGTAGAACTCCATCCTGATCTTAAAATTGAGCAAATTTCTCCCCATAGTTTTATCCATATTTCGAATCTTGAGACAGAAAGCTGGGGGAAAGTGCCATGCAACGGCCTCGTCCATATTAAAAATGGGAAGGCCCTGGTATTCGACACTCCTTCTTATGATAGTTTAAGCGAGGTCCTGATTGAATGGATTGAGCAAGACATGGGAGCTTCCATTGAAGGAGTTATTGCAAATCATTTCCATATCGACTGTACGGGTGGTTTGGGTGCTTTTCACGATCGTGGTATTCCTTCTTATGGTTCTGCGCTAACGCAAGAAATCGCACGCGCTCGAGGCGAAAAAGTCATTCAAAATACCTTCACTACTAATCGCGAGGAAATTAATATCCCTAATGGCCCAAAGTGCTTAAATATCGTACTGGGAGAAGCCCACACCCGCGATAATATTGTGAGCTATTTACCCGAAGAAAAAATACTATTTGGAGGCTGTATGGTAAAATCGCTTTCTGCAAAAAAGGGAAACCTTGCAGATGCAAACCCGGAAGCCTGGGCCAACACAATCCGTAATGTAAAAGCACAATTTCCTGAGGTAGAAATCATCATTCCTGGTCATGGCAAGTCTGGCGGAATTGAATTGCTGGATTATACGATAGAGTTATTTGAGTCAAATGAATGATTTACAATAAACGATTAGGCAATGAATAATTTGATGGCAATGATCTAAAAAAGGCTTATTGTTCATTATCCATTGTCAATTATTCATCGCAAATCTATTCCGTATCTTTGCAGCTCAAATCAGAATTGAAAATGGCTCGAATAGTAGTGGGATTATCCGGGGGAGTAGACTCCAGCGTCGCTGCGTATTTGCTCAAGGAGCAAGGGCATGAGGTGATCGGTATGTTCATGCGGAACTGGCATGATGAGAGCGTAATCCTCGATGCCGAGTGTCCCTGGATTGAAGATAGTAACGATGCCTTATTGGTCGCAAAACACCTGGGTATTCCTTTCCAGGTAATTGACCTAAGTAAAGAATACAAGTCCCGAATCGTCGATTATATGTTTGCCGAATATGAGGCAGGACGCACGCCTAATCCAGACGTGCTTTGTAATCGTGAAATCAAATTTGATACTTTTCTAAAAGCGGCATTGAAGCTCAAGGCTGATTTTGTCGCAACTGGACATTATGTTCAAAAACGAACGACTATCATTGACGGGAATGAAGTCCACCAGCTGCTGGCTGGCGCTGACCCGAATAAGGACCAGTCTTATTTTCTTTGCCAGTTAAGTCAGGAGCAGCTTTCTAAAGCCATGTTCCCGATTGGTGATATTGAAAAACCTGAAGTTCGCCGGATTGCGAAAGAGATCGCCCTCCCAACGGCAGATAAGAAGGACTCGCAGGGCTTGTGTTTTGTAGGCAAAATCAGATTGCCGGATTTCTTGCAGCAGCAGCTGGAGCCTAAGCCTGGCCGTATTATCGAGATTGCAGCAGACTCGCCAATAGTACTGTTCCCTTCGGCTCCGCTCAGGGAACCTCAAGCTGTTTTAGCAGGAGGAACTGAATCGGTCATGAGTTATGCAAAATTGGCTGAGCCTTTTGTGTATCAGCCTTCCGATGGCAAGGTGATTGGAGAGCATATCGGCGCTCATTTTTTTACGATCGGACAGCGAAAAGGACTTGGGGTAGGAGGGAAGGAAGAGCCCGTTTTTGTCATTGCTACAGACGTTGTTGAAAATGTCGTGTACGTAGGTATGAGTGATCGACATCCGGGCTTGTATCGTCCTGCTTTATTTGTGCCAAATAGTGATATCCACTGGGTTAATCCTGATAAGGCCTTGGCCGAAGGCGAAAACCGCCGCGTGATGGCGCGCATCCGCTATCGCCAGCCACTTCAGGCTGCAAGATTAGAAATGACGGAGGAAGGCCTCTATGTGATATTTGATACGCCTCAACGTGGCGTTACGCCAGGCCAGTTTGTGGCATGGCATGAAGGCGAACAGGCGGAGGAATTGACGGGATCAGGCGTTATTTTTTAAAATGCATTGCACGTAGAGACGCAAAATTTTGCGTCTCCCATCAAGACGCAAGATTTTGCGTTTTCCATCAAGACGCAAAATTTTGCGTCTCCCATCAAGACACAAGACTTTGCGTCTCTACGCATTATGGTTTTAAAATCGCCCAGCGATCAATCCATCTACATATTCCTGTACAGGTTCCATGCTGATTTCCTGGCTTACCTCACCGGCAAAAGCCTGGATCATAAGCTTGTTCGCTTCTAATTCTGGAATGCCGCGTGCTTGCAAATAAAAGAGCGCATCTTTTTCGATGCGGCCCGTTGTAGCAGCGTGTGAGCACTTTACATCGTCGGCATAAATCTCCAATTGCGGCTTTGTGTCAATGCTCGCATCATCGGAAAGGAGGATGTTGCGATTTGTTTGAAATGCATTGGTTTTTTGAGCATCTGGAAAAACGTGGATACGTCCTCGGAATGCACCAGAAGCGCTATCGTTGAAAATACCTTTATAAAGCTCGTTGCTAAAGCAGTTTGCTTCTCTATGATCGATACTTGTGAAGTTGTCGACATGCTGGTCGTTGTCGAGCAGCGATAGGCCCATCACATGTGATTCGGTGTTCTCCCCGTTGAGGTGGAGATGGAAATTATTACGTACCAATTTCCCACTGAAAGCGAGGGTAAAGACGCTGCACTTGCTGTTGTCAGCTTGTTTGACTTCGGTGCGGTTTATTGTGATGGCTTCATCGCTCTCATGCTGGAATTTTATCCATTCAAGATTTGCTTTTTCGCCTACAATAATTTCATCAACATGGTTACGGAAGGCAATCTCATGTCCGACAAAGCTCTCGATAAGCTTTACCTCAGAACCTGGTTCTGCAATAACGAGATTGCGCACCTGAGTATAGAAATTACTGTCACCTTCATTGATATGAATAATGTGAATCGGATAGGGGACTTGCTTATCGCGCATGGCACGAATCACTAATCCTTCGCTCGCATACGCAGTATTAATCGCCGTAAAGACGTCTTTATCTGCTGTTGCAAGTTCGCCCATATGAGCTTCAAAAGCAGCAGAACAAGCACCATCAAGCTCGCTTAAATGACAGACGCATACTTCGTCATCATTCTTGCTCAGGTCTGATAGCTGTGGCTGGTATTTTCCATTGACGAAAACGACCCGGTCAGTCTCAAGATTTGGAACTTCATACTGAGCCCAATCACTTTCTGGGAAATTCGCCGCAGGCTTAAGCTGCATATTCGTCAAAGGCTTGAGGCTGGAATAGCGCCATTGCTCTGTACGAATTGTGGGTATATCTATTTCGCTTAGCGCACCGATCGCCTCCTGGCGTGCAGGAGCAGCAGGCATACCTGCTGTTGCATCAAATTGGCTAAGGAATGTATGTGTTTTATCAGTTTGAATGCTGGACATTATGAACGATTGACGATGAATAATGTAATTGGAAAGGAGTCGCTAACTATTGATAAACAAGGGTTGCTAACCTCTGTCAGCGCTTTAAGCATTATGGTGAGGCGCTGACAGAGGTAGTGCAACCGCTATCGATAATTATCAATTGTTCATTACTAACTATTAACCAAAGAACCTGTAGTAAGCCAGTCATAGCCTTTTTCCTCAAGCTCTAATGCAAGCTCTTTAGGACCAGACTTGATGATTTTTCCATTATGTAAAACATGCACAAAATCGGGAACGATATAGTCCAGGAGGCGCTGATAGTGTGTAATGACCAAAAACGAGCGCTCTGGGCTACGGAGTTTATTTACAGCATCAGACACAATGCGCAAGGCATCGATATCGAGGCCTGAATCTGTTTCGTCCAGGATGACAAACTTAGGGTCGAGCATCGCCATCTGGAATATTTCATTACGCTTCTTTTCTCCACCAGAAAAGCCTTCATTAACAGAGCGCTTGGTGAGCGTTTTGTCAAGATTTACAAGTGCTTGCTTTTCTTTCATCAACTTGAGGTAATCACCTGCCGTCAAAGCTTCCTGTCCACGATACTCGCGTACGCTATTTACAGCAGTACGCATGAAGTTGGTCATGCTTACGCCTGGAATCTCTACTGGATATTGGAACGCCAAAAACAAACCTTCTCCGGCACGTTCTTCCGGGGCTAGTTCAAGCATATCCTTTCCTTCGAATAGCACTTCGCCTTCGCTTACTTCGTAGTCTTCACGACCAGCAAGAACAGAGGCTAGCGTACTTTTGCCAGAACCATTAGGTCCCATAATAGCGTGCACTTCGCCCGGCTTGATTTCTAAATTGAGGCCTTTGAGGATTTCCTTTTCCTCAATTGATGCGTGGAGGTTTTGTATGTTAAGCATTGCCTTTTTCAATGAATGATTTACAATGAATGATTATCAATTTTATTTAAAACTGATGTCATTATTATTCTTAGAAGTGTTAATAATTCGATTTAAGATTTTAGAAATTGTTCTAAGCTTAATTTGAAGTGTTTGCGTTGTAGGGTAATTATCAGAGTAATGAAAGATCAAAAGCCAGTAATCGGTTTCTTCTGCTTCTTTTGCTGCAATTTTCATTTTGTGAATGAAGTCTGCTTTGCTTTCAGCATGCTGGGCTTCCCTTACATTGGCTCCGATTGAAGTTCCTGATTTTAGAACTTGTCGAGCAAGTACGTACTGCCGGCTTGCCTCTAGTGTCGTTGATAACCTTACGATTTCAAGGGCAAATTCGAATGTTAATCGAATGATGAGATTTTGACTATGCAATGGATTGGAAGAGAAGGTTTGATCTGGTTCCTCAACCACATCCTGAATTTCATCTTCTACATTCAAAAACCAATTAGTTGTTAATGAATCATCCATTGTTAATCGTTCATTAATCATTAACCCACGCTTCCTTCAAGGCTAATAGCCAGTAGCTTCTGGGCCTCAACAGCGAACTCCATAGGAAGTTGATTAAGCACCTCCTTGGCGTAGCCATTAACTATAAGGCCTACGGCTTTTTCTTCATCCATACCGCGCTGGGTGCAGTAGAAGATTTGGTCTTCACCGATTTTGGATGTGGTTGCCTCATGTTCAACGTGGGCCGATTTGTTGTCTATTTCGATGTAAGGAAAAGTATGCGCTCCGCACTTATCGCCTACCAGCAGAGAATCACACTGGGAGAAGTTACGCGCATTGTGGGCATTTTTCCCCACCTTAACCAGACCACGATAGCTGTTTTGGCTTGTTCCTGCTGAAATACCTTTCGATATAATCATGCTGGTAGTGTTCTTACCAATGTGGAACATCTTGGTTCCGGTATCGGCTTGCTGCATGCCATTTGTTACGGCAACAGAATAGAACTCGCCACGGCTATAATCACCTTCAAGAATCACAGAAGGATATTTCCATGTAATCGCAGAACCGGTTTCAACCTGTGTCCATGAAATTTTTGAACGCTTTCCTTTACAAATGCCTCGTTTTGTAACGAAGTTGTAGATGCCACCTTTGCCTGTCTCAAAGTCTCCAGGATACCAGTTTTGGACCGTAGAGTATTTGATCTCAGCATCGTCCTTAGCGACAAGTTCTACGACCGCAGCATGCAACTGATTCTCATCACGCATAGGAGCGGTACAGCCTTCGAGGTAGCTCACATAGCTTTCATCTTCAGCGATGATAAGCGTGCGCTCAAACTGACCTGTGTTGCGCTCATTAATACGGAAATAGGTACTAAGCTCCATCGGGCAACGAACACCTTTTGGGATATACACAAAAGAACCGTCGGTAAAGACAGCGCAATTAAGTGCAGCGTAATAATTATCAGTAGTAGGAACTACTGTGCCTATATATTTCCTGACAAGTTCAGGGTGATCCTGGATCGCTTCGCTCATCGAGCAAAAGATGATACCGAGTTCACCAAGCTTTTCTTTATATGTAGTTTTGATTGAGACTGAGTCAATAACCGCATCAACGGCTACGCCAGCAAGCATCTTCTGCTCAGTAAGCGGAATTCCCAGTTTCTCAAAAGTCTTGAGCAATTCAGGATCAACTTCGTCAAGGCTATCAAGCTTTTTCTTCTGCTTTGGAGCAGCATAATAGATGATGTCCTGGAAGTCGATCTTCGGATAGTTGACATGTGCCCATGTAGGCTCTTCAAGCGTAAGCCAATATTGATAGGCTTTTAGACGCCATTCGAGCATCCATGCTGGCTCGTTCTTCTTGGAAGAAATAAGGCGAATAATGTCCTCATTTAGACCTTTTGGAGCCTTATCTGACTCGATGTCGGTGACAAATCCGAACTCATATTTCTGCTCTCCAGAGAGTTCCTGGATGAGCTTTTCTTCTGTCATTGGAGCTGGTGTTGGCATAATTGACCGCAAATGTAATGCTTATTTAGAACTAAACTAAATAAGGTTGGGAATGTTTTGCGGTGATTAGCTTTATTGGCATTCACGGTTATAGTACTGGACAATCTTTTTAATATCTTCTATCTGAAACCCTGTAGTCCCTATTAATTTTGCTAATCGGGGACAATGCTGGAACAGAGGCTTCATTTCTCTTACAAATTCGGAGGGTTCATAAGTAACTTCTTTTCGTCTTTTGCCCTTGAATTGAATGAAGTATGTTATTAAGGTGACTCTGTGTAGCCTAGGGACCCTTTTACCATTTAGAAAAAGAGGCCTTTCTATATACTCATGATAGGCAAACAGTCTACATGGCCCTTCTTCTTCAAGTTTAATAAACTTATCTCGCACGGTCAGCATGCGTACTTTTTTACCTAGATATTTAAACTGTAATTCAAGTGCATCTTCTGGGTCAAGTATTCTCTTTCTTTTCTTACTCTTAACTACTTCATAGTACCTAATACTTTCTTGAATCTTATAATAAACAGCTCTGTCATTAAAAGTAGGTGGAATTATAAAAGTAACCTGCTCCCAAGTACTATCCTTGAACTGAATTTTGCCTAGGACATCTAAACAATATGCACTTGAAAAGCACAGCAGCCCTACTATAAATGCGATTATGGTCTTTACAGGTGTAGCCATCATCAAATCAGCTAATCACTAAATCATCAAATCAACTCAGCCTCCCACAAATTTGTACTTATAGCCATCTGCCGTAAGAAGCGGTTCAATCCGCTTGCGGAAATCTCCTTGCAGAATAATCTCGCCATTCTTGGCTGAACCTCCCGTGCCGCAGGCACTCTTGAGCTTTTTACCCAAAGTCTTCAAATCGTCATCACTGCCGATAAAGTCA
>JBGCFB010000234.1:0-25492 GCA_045106685.1 Bacteroidia bacterium
AGAGTAGTTGAAGGAACTAATATTGATTCCCACCTGAGGATTGATGTAAGGCTGAGCCTGAGCAGCGCATGTGCATAGCACAAATGCGATGAAACTGATGATTGCGTTTTTAAACATAGGTCTTGGTTTTAGGGTAAAAAAATCTGCGCTTATTAAGCATTATCACGATTGGGTTGCTGCCACCTCTGTCAGCGCTTCACCACTATGCTTAAAGCGCTGACAGAGGTTAGCAACCGATACAAAACCAACCGTGATAATCATTATTTCTTATTCTTTAAGATGTCTCTTACGTTTTGTTAGGTTCGAGGCTTTAGACACGAGGTTCTAGGTTTTTCAAGAGCGAAAAAACTTCACAATTTTACACCTTCTACTATGCCCTTTCCACTCCCGCATGCTTCCATTCGCCTTCTACCAGCACACGTACCTGCCCTCCAACTTTGACACGACTTTGAGCGCCGTCATGCCAGGCTTCCACCTGAATGAGTGAAGGACGCTTCATTTCGTATCCTTGCTCTACGCGAATTTGGACAGGATCACCGACAACTTTATGATACAGCAGATAGCTACCGAGGCAGCCATTTGCGGAACCAGAAGCAGCATCCTCAGGCACTCCAAAGAAGTCACCAAAAACGCGTACGTTGTAATCATTCTCACGCTTATAAACCTGAGGAGCAAAGAGCATAATCGCTTTTGCCTGAGTTTCGCGAATAAGGCTATAATATGAAATGCCGTGCAAGGTCGCCTGCTTCACCGCATCAAGATGCCGCAGAGGCACCATGATAAATGGCAGCCCCGTCGATACGATCTGGATCGGAAGGTCAGGATGAAAAACCGTCGGATTGAGGCGAAGTACGGGGGATAACGCCTCGATAGGAAGCGTATCCGCAAAGATCGGACTCGGCTGTTCCAGCCATTGAAGCCCGTCGTCACCTCGTCGGATGAGGCAAGTTGCCTTGGGCATGCTAAGCTCAAGCTTGTCTGCATATTGGGGCCAGCGATTTTCTGCTACGAAAGCGGCCCCAAGGGCCGCGTGGCCTGCGGAAGGAAGCTCGGCTTCGTGTGTAAATACGCGCAGGCGCAGCTTGCCCTTGCGATCAGGTTCGCCGATCAAAAAGGCTGCCTCAGCGATATTCGTTTCGCGTGTGATTCGGAGCAAAGTCTCCGCAGGCATGTCTTCCGGCAACTGGAATACGGCGAGTTGGTTGCCGCCGTAGGGGCCTTCGGCAAAGACGTTTAAAATATGGAAAGGAAATGACAAGGGGAGAGATGTTTGAATGTAAAATACTCAGGGACAGGCTACTTCTTATGTAAAGATAATTCGATTTTCTTTACATAAGAAAGTAGATATATAAAGAAAAGCCCATTTTCTTTATATAAGAAAACGGGCCTTAATATCATGCTAGTCAAAAACCGTCCTTAACCTCTGTCAGCGCCTCAACACTATGCTTAAAGCGCTGACAGAGGTAGGACGACAATAGCAATATCCTAAACTTAGTGCCTCCGGCACTAATTCACATCAAGCGGCATGACATCTCCATCAGGGGTCAGGATGATGTGCTTGGTGCGCTCTACCACAACTTGGCGTGGAGCTGGCTGCACCAATCGGATATGCAGCGTAACCTGATACATCACCTGGATCACAGGTTCGATCACAGTAGGATTTATCTCAAAGTCGAACTCCTTATTGACGACCGGCTGATAGTACTGTGTCGTGGCCTTGTCGGCTACATGGAGATTGCCGGACTTGGCGGCTTGCTGGCTGATGGATGAGCTGGAATACGCCTGACAGGTCTTGTACATTTCGACCGGATATGTGACTTTGAAGCCTTCGTTCAGGCGACGCGTGAGTGTGTCTGTTTTGATATTCATAAGGCCTTCGTAGCGCTCTATTTTTGCATGGAGCAGGGTTTGGGCTTTTTGTACCAAAGCTTCTTTCTGTGCCTCAAGGTCATTGGAGATATAGTCCACTCGTACGAGGTCGTAGATTTCGGCATTCGCACAGATGGTGACCAGTTGGTGGATCAGCGCATTGTTGGCGAATTTGATATGCAGATTTTTCTTCAGCTTGAAGCCGACCGGAACTTCGTTGTACGAATTTTTACTAAACACCTTTTTTTCTACCGCAAACTCATATACAGGAAGAAAGGTCACCATATCGACATGCAGGGTAATTTCAGGAAAAGCCTTCAGCGCATCCTGCACCCGCTTAATGCGTGCATCCATAAGCTCATTTACCTCCTGGGCCGTTTTGCCCATTTGGCTTACATTGAACAGCGCGACATAAGCATCAGCCTTGACATTGCTGAGTCCCTTGATGGTCAGTACCAAATCGTTGCCTTGGTTTGCCGGGATATTGAAACTGCCTCCGTTTAGCTGAATCTGATGCTGATAAATTGAGTTACCTACATGGCGAGTAACATTTCCAGCGTTTTGTCCAAAAACAGAAACTGCCGCCAAGAGCATCAATGAAGTAATTAGAATCTTGTTTATCATGGTTTTTTTATTTGCAAAAAGGCAGGCCTTTTTGCTCAAAAACTACCCCAAATGGCTGAAAAGGTTGTTTGGGCTTATGAAGAGAGCCCTTAGCTTTTTTAGTAAAAAGCTTCCGCTGAGATAATCCGTAATTTTGGAAGTAAAGCATTACCCTATGAAACCTATTCTTTACCTCCTGATATATAGTCTGCTCATAATGATTAGCGCTTGCGCGGATGAGGATAAACAAGGCCCTTGCGATTGCAAACTCTCCGAAGACGATATGAGACGCATGTGTCCCATCTCAGCAGTGGGTGATAGTATCGTGATTTGTAAATCTGGAAGCATTCGAATAGCGGGAAACCCCGAATCGATGAGCTGGCAGGCATATATGGAAAGTGAATACACTGGTGGCGTAGGAATTATCGCCTATTGTGCGTCTGGAGAAAAGGTATTTGAAGCTCCTTTAAAATACAAATTGAACTACCTTGACAAGACAGTTCTGGTCGATGTACAATTTGAATTCGATGTATTTGACCCTATCAATAAACAGTGGGTGGAGAAGCTGGAAATGCCTGTATACCAGAAGCGCATTTGGGCAAAGGATGGAGCCATTCAGGTTACTGGTGATTCGTTCATCTTGAAACCTCCTTTTCAAGATGAAGAAGCCATTGAACAGGCTTTGCAGGCATATCATGCTGAGCGCGAGCGATATAAGGAATATGTGTCGCTTGGTGCAATCAAAAAGCTGTTTAGCGCTGCTTTAAATGGAAGTGAAGAAGCAGCGAAATTGCTTTCATCTCTTGATCTAGAGTACCCTGATTATTTTAAAGAACATGAATGGCTCTACACCCTATTGCTCGATAGAAAAAAAGCGTTGAAGCAATATCAAGATTACCTGAAAGCTGGAGGAGAAAAAGCATTTTTCGACATGAAGTATTTTCTGTATTTCCAGAATCCCGCGCAGTATAAGCGGAAACAATAATTTTTGTTATCAGTGATTTACACTAAAATCACTACCAATACTACTCGAACTAATTACCAATCATTTTACACCCTTTTACCTATGAACACCACCACCATCAAAACCCACATTGTAAATCTCGACCTCCCGCCTGAGGATCGCTGGCATTTCTTGCGTGATTATATCACCGAGATGGAGGAACTACTGTCGTACTACCTTGAAGATTTAAGGCAGTTTTTTGATGCATTTATTAGTGCTGAAGATTTTGCGATGTACAGTGAGGTTTTTATTAAAGAATCCTACAAAAAAGAGATTGCGAGTATCGCCTCGATGAGCTCGTTTTCAACTGAGGATATCTTGCTTGCAAACCTATATTATGACGCACTCAAAATGTACCTGGGCTGCACGGCCTTCGCTGTCGTGAATGAGCACCAGGCGCTTCACGCCCGCAACCTTGATTGGTTCACCATCAATAATCTGTTGAGCAAACATTCGATCGTACTTGATTTTCAAAAGAATAATCAGACGCTGTACAAAACTGTCGGTTGGCCTGGCTTTGTAGGAACCTTGTCAGGAACCCGGCCTGGAGCATTTTCGGTGACCCTAAACGCAGTGACCAGTCAGGACAAGGCTGAAATTGCAGCTCCGATTTCCTTTGTGCTACGCGATATCCTGGAGGATTGCGACTCTTTTGACAAAGCAAAAACCATCCTTTGTAATACCACTATTCCGTGCGATTGCTTACTACTGCTTTCGGGTGTCCGGCCAGAAGAGAAAGTAGTGATCGAGCGTACGCCCAAGCGTTTTGCACTGCGCGAAACCGATGCACCCTATATCACCGTGACGAATGATTACAAGCAACTAGAAAATGAGTCTGTGTCTGACAATGTGTTACACTCGACTTCTTGTGGACGATTTGATCGGGCTATGGACCACTTGGGAAAAGGCTTACCTCAAACAGCCGAAGCGTGTCTTGCCATTCTTAAAGACCCTAATATTCAAATGGAGATCACAGTTCAACAGATGGTTTTTAATACCCTGACAGGAGAAGTGTTGGCGGTAAAGACCTGATCAAAGCCATTTTTTCACTTATTTGCCCCAAAAATTACCCCAATAGACAATGCGTTACCTCTCCGCTAAAACCTACCTACTTGCTCTTCTCTTTTTTATTGGAAACATCGCTTACAGTCAGATTACGTCTCAGGAAATTGACCAGTTGGTCGATAGTGCGATGTCGACCTTCAAGGTCGTCGGTGCTGCGGTTGCAGTCGTGAAAGACGGCAAAATCGTTCACGCCAAAGGCTATGGCCTTCGCTCCATCGATTCAAAAAAACGCGTAAACGAGCACACCAACTTTGATATCGCATCAAACAGCAAGGCATTTACCACCGCTGCGTTGGCGATACTGGTCGAAGAAGGCAAGCTCGCCTGGACCGACAAGGTCAAGGACCATATTCCTGAATTTACCATGTACAATGCCTATGTGACGGAGAACTTCAATATTCAGGATTTGCTGACGCACCGCAGTGGCCTGGGCCTGGGCGCTGGTGATCTTATGTTCTGGCCAGCAGGGACTGACTTTGCCATGAAAGACGTGTTAAGGATTTTCAAGCATTTTAAGCCTCAGTCTGCTTTTCGTACCAAATTCGACTATGATAATGTTCTCTATCTGGTAGCGGGCGAAGTCATTGCGCGGGTGAGTGGCATGAGCTGGGAGCGCTTTATCGAGACGCGCATCATGGAGCCGCTCAATATGGACCAGTCTTTTAGCAATTATGCTTACGCCAAGGACAGCAAAAACATCGCGACACCGCATCTCGAAAAAGATGGCATATTTCGTACGCTGGAACACGACCTTTTTGATCCTAAAAAACTCAACGGCGCTGCTGCCTCCATCATCTCCAATGTCGACGACATCGCACAGTGGATGCTGGTCCAGCTCAATGAAGGCCGCTATGGTGACAGCCTGAAGCAGCAGCTTTTTTCAGAAGAAAGCCAGCGCGAAATGTGGAAGATTCACAATAGCTTCGACGTATATCCTGATCCACGTTATCGCACGCACTTTGCTGGCTACGGCCTTGGCTGGGGCCTCAAAGATGTCAATGGCTATATGCAAGTTTCGCATACGGGTGGGCTTTCGGGCATGCTTTCCAAGACGATCTTAATTCCTGATCTGGATATGGGCGTGGTCGTCCTCACCAATACCTGGATGGGAGGGGCAGGGCTGTTTTCTGCTGTGAGTCAGCGCATTGTGGATCGCTACATCGGCCTGGAAGACTACGACTGGATAGCAGAATACGCACACGAAGACGAAGTGGGGAGTAACTTTTCGGACTCTGTCGTCACGCAGGTTTGGGCGACGGTCGATACTGCGGATGCCAGCCATATCAGGATGGTGGATTATGTAGGCACGTATGAGGATGTGTGGCTTGGCAAGGTGGATATTTCGTTGAAAAATGGCCAGTTATGGTTTCAATCGCAGCGCTCGCCGCTGCTCGGCGGGCCTATGGCTTTTTACAAAGGGCAAGCTTTCGCCATTCGCTGGGAAACCCCCAATATGGAGTGCGATGCTTTTGCAATTTTCTCACTTGACGAAGAAGGAAAAGCCCAGGGGATCAGCATGAAAGGGATCGCTCCCGATATCGATTTTAGCTTTGATTTTCAGGACCTGGATTTGCGGCGGGTAGATTAGTTTTGAGTTTGGGGTTCTGTGTTTTGAGTTAGTTTTTGTCAAACTCAATCCACCTAACTCACAACCCAAAACGGCTTTTACATTTTAAGATTGAACGCAATCAGGATTCTTTGTATTTTCGCGACTTATTTGAGCATCACCTTTTAACATACGCAAGCCAATATGGTATTCGATTTAGATATGATTCAAGCGTTGTATGCTGCTTTACCTGAAAAAATTGCAGCTGCGCGCAAGGTATTGGACCGCCCGATGCCCCTCGCCGAAAAGATTCTTTATTCCCACCTTCATGCTGATTCTCCGCTACAGGAGTATAAGCGCGGTAAGGACTATGTCTTCTTTGCACCTGACCGTGTGGCCATGCAGGATGCTACTGCTCAGATGGCGCTGCTTCAGTTTATGATGGCAGGTCGTGACAAAGTAGGTGTTCCTTCTACAGTTCACTGTGACCACCTTATTCAAGCCAAAACTGGTGCTGATGAGGACCTCGCCACAGCCAACGATACAAACAAAGAAGTGTATGATTTCCTCGCTTCTGTTTCGAATAAATATGGAATCGGTTTCTGGAAGCCAGGAGCTGGTATTATCCACCAGGTAGTACTCGAAAATTACGCTTTCCCAGGTGGAATGATGATCGGTACAGATTCACACACACCTAATGCTGGCGGTCTTGGAATCGTAGCGATCGGTGTAGGTGGAGCTGATGCGGTAGACGTAATGGCAGGTATGCCTTGGGAACTTAAGATGCCTAAGCTTATTGGTGTAAAACTCACTGGCAAACTGAGCGGCTGGGCTTCTCCTAAAGATGTTATTCTAAAAGTAGCAGGTATTCTTACTGTAAAAGGTGGAACCGGTGCTATTGTAGAATACTTTGGTGAAGGTGCTAACAGCATGAGCTGTACCGGAAAAGGTACGATCTGTAACATGGGTGCTGAGATTGGAGCTACGACTTCTGTCTTTGGCTACGACGAAAGCATGGCACGCTACCTACGGTCTACTGACCGTGCAGAGTTGGCGACTATCGCTGATCAGGTAGCGGAGCACCTCACAGGTGACGCCGAAGCATATGCAAATCCTGAGCAGTACTTTGATCAGGTGATTGAGATCGACTTGTCGACACTTGAGCCTCACATCAACGGTCCATTTACGCCTGACCTTGCCTGGCCTTTGTCCAAGTTTGCTGAAGCCGTAAAGGAAAACAACTATCCTCCGGTATTGGAAGTGGGCCTTATCGGTTCATGTACCAACTCTTCTTATGAAGACCTTGATCGTGCGGCATCTATCGCGCGTCAGGCAACAGCCAAAAAGCTCAAAGCTAAGGCCGAGTTCACCATCACTCCGGGTTCGGAACAGGTGCGCTACACCGTAGAGCGTGACGGATTGCTCGACGCATTTGAAGATATGGGCGGTGTTGTACTCGCCAACGCATGTGGACCGTGTATCGGTCAGTGGGCGCGTCACAATGACAACCCTGAGAAGCCAAACTCGATCATCACATCGTTCAACCGTAACTTCGCTAAGCGTAACGACGGCAATATCAATACGCACGCATTTGTGGCTTCGCCAGAGCTTGTGACTGCATTTGCTATTTCGGGCGACCTTACCTTCAATCCACTTACCGATACCCTCACCAACGAGGACGGTGAAGCGGTCAAGCTTGATCCTCCATACGGAGACGAGCTTCCTGAAAAAGGATTTGAAGTAGAAGACGCAGGCTTTATCGCTCCGTTTGAAGACGGTTCCGGTGTGAATGTAAGCGTTGACCCTGAGTCAAAGCGTATTGCACTACTTGAGCCATTCTCAGGCTGGGACGGCGGTGACTTCACTGGTCTTAAGTTGTTTATCAAAGCTTACGGAAAGTGTACTACTGACCATATTTCAATGGCTGGTCCTTGGTTACGTTACCGTGGTCACCTTGAGAATATCTGTGGTAACCTGATGCTCGGTGCTATCAATGCATTCACCAAAGAGCCTTTGACTAAGAGTGCTGTTTCTGGTGAGTATATGAAGAATCCTGACTTGGCAAAAGAGTATGCCAAGCACGGTGTTGAGTCTGTGATTTTCGGAGACGAAAACTATGGAGAAGGTTCTTCTCGTGAGCATGCGGCAATGGAGCCACGCCACCGCGGCGTGCGCGCTGTGATTGTAAAATCATTTGCTCGTATTCACGAAACCAACCTGAAGAAGCAAGGCGTATTGCCTTTGACTTTCGCTAATCCTGCTGACTATGATCTCGTTCAGGAAGACGATACCATCGATATTCATTCAAGCCAGTTGGCACCAGGAAAGCAGCTCAAGCTGACCCTAAACCACGCCGACGGAAGCAGCGATGATATCATGACGAATCATACCATGAACGACATGCAGATCGACTGGATCAGAGCAGGTAGCGCTTTGAACATGATTCGCAAGAATAACGGATAGGCGCTCAAAGCCTTTTTGTAATGAATAAAACAGCTCGTCAGGTTCTCCTGGCGGGCTGTTTTTGTTTTAAATCGTTACCTTTACTTATGATATGCCTAAACTTTACGTTTACTTAGGGGTAGTCATCTTCTTTTATTCAAATGAGCATGAACCCATTCATGTTCATGGAAGCTATCAAGGTCAGGAATCAAAAGCCGAATTTATTCTTAAAGAAGGTCAGATAGTTGAGATTAGACTGACTACGGTTAAGCACGCTCCGCCACTCTCTGGAAAACAAGAGAAACTTTTTCTAGAAATAGTCGAAAAATATGCTGAGGACATCGTTGATAAATGGATCAAATTTTTTGTTTATAACGAGAAGATTTCCTCACAAACAATAACAAGGCGTTTGAAATGAAAATTACAAACCTTACACAAACCCAAAGAACAGATGTACTTCTTCAAGTGACAAAGGTTATATACTTTGAGCATTATCAATTGAGGATTACTTTTTCAGATGGTAAAGAAAAGATCGTTGATTTTGGTCCATTCTTACACCAATCCTCTCATCCATCTGTTGAGATATATCGGGACTTAAGCAAATTCAAAGCCTTCAAAATTGTGAGCGGCAATATTCATTGGGGTGATTTTGACATGCTGTTTCCAGTAAAAGACCTATACACAGGAAGACTCATTCCGTCTCAACAAGTTGCGTGATTGGACTAAGGAATTTTTAAAGCAATCACAGCCCGTCAGGATTCCTGGCGGGCTGTTGTATATTTATGATAAAAATATCTTCCCCTGCTTCTCCAGATTTTAATTTTTCAATTAAAACTATGCACTTTTAATTAAAGAAAATCCCCCCAATGCCCGCCAACAGAAACGCCCTCGTACGGTATAAAACAATCGATCAGTGTCTTCAAAATCGCTATCGAAAATGGACGTTAGAAGATCTTATCGAAGCGTGTTCGGATGCGCTCTATGAGTATGAAGGAATCGACAAAGGCGTAAGCCGCCGCACTGTACAGGCTGATATCCAAGTGATGCGGTCTGATAAACTGGGCTATAACGCGCCGATCGTCGTGGAAGACAAGAAATTTTACACTTACGAAGACGCCGATTATTCCATTACCAATATTCCACTCACTGATCAGGATTTGGGCAAGCTCTCCGAAGCCGTAGAATTCATGAAGCAGTTTCAAGGCTTCTCACATTTTAGGGAATTGGACGGGATGGTGCAGAAACTGGAGGCGCATATTTATTCTCAGAAAAACGATAGCCAGCCAGTTATTGATTTTGAAAAAAACGAAAATCTAAAAGGGCTGGAATACCTCGACCAACTCTACAAAGCGATCATCGGGCAACAGGCGCTGGAAGTGACGTATCAATCATTTAAGGCTCGCCAGCCAGACACCTTTACCTTTCATCCGCTTTTGCTCAAAGAGTTTCGAAACCGCTGGTTTCTCGTGGGCACACGCAAACGCGAGAAATTTATTATGACCCTTGCGCTGGACCGGATTGAGGGTTTAGCAGCGAGTAAAGCATCTTATGAAAAACATGAAAGCTTTGATCCAACAACGTACTTCCATGACGCGATCGGCGTGACCGTCAGCCCTACGATGGAGGCTGAAGAAGTGCGCCTATTCGTGTACCGCTCCTTCGCGCCGTATGTACGCACCAAGCCGCTGCACCATTCTCAGGAAATCATTTCAGAGGATTCGCATGGGATGGAAATCCGGCTAAAATTGCAGCACAATTTTGAACTAGAAAAAGACATTCTGGCCTTTGGTGATGGCGTACGCGTCATCAGTCCACCGAAGCTCAGGCGGCGTGTGAGGGAGCGCTTGACTGCGGGCGTGGATCACTACGAAACAGATCACCCTGAGAAGTGGATCACTACTGCTGGGCGTAAGCTGGCTCACAAAGGCTACAGCATCCTCAGCTATGTCTATACCACGCGGGAAGTGAACAGAATCAAAAGCTATCTCGATAAGATTTTTAAGGACCAGGTAGCGATTGTCGGCGTACGTTGTTTGTTTGAAAAAGCGCCGCAGCTGCGCGACTATTTGATGAACAAGAATCTCAAACGCATTATTGAGAGTGTTGCGCCAGAGGCATATTTAACGAAAGCCATTTTTTTTGACAAAACGCCCCAAGCTAACTGGTATGTAACATGGCATCAGGATAGGCCCATCAACGTGAAGGAGCGCCAGGATGTCGCTGGTTATGAACATTGGACGGAACGTGACGGAGTGATCAGCGTGAGTCCGCCGCAGGCGATCTCGGAAGCCAGCTTTTCCATCCGCATTCACCTAGACGATACTACCACTAAGAACGGCGCGCTCAATATCATTCCTGGAACACATCGAAAAATCTTCTCCGATGCGGAAATCGCCACGATAGCTACGAATACAATTCCTCAAGAATGCGAAGTTCCTGCCGGCGGCATCATGTTGATGAAGCCTTTGCTACTACATGCCTCATCGAAGAGTAAAAGCCAAAAGCGCCGCCGCGTGATTCACCTTGAGTTTTGTACTGCGAAATTACCGGAGGGCCTTGAATGGGCGGAACAGTAATTATTGGCTTCTGGCAGTTGGCTGCTAGCTTCTGGCCAGAATTATAATCTTAAATTTCGCACTGCAGACAGCCCCCTCGAATTGGCAAAATAATTTTGAGTAGGAGGTTTCTTTTTTTAGCATTATTAATGCGTAATTACCTGCCATATGCGCCACCTTTGGTTATATATATTCTTTGCTGTCTGTACGCTAGCTTCGTGTGAAGAAAAAGCACAACCTTCTGATGAAAGCGATGCTGCTGAAGCAGCCATGGAGGCTGTGCCTGAACCTTTGCCCGCTCCGTCAGCGCAAGCGCCTTCGAGCGAGGAAATTCTATTGAAAGCGGTAAGCCCTTTTGAACAATACAATACGAAGGACGGCACACCAATCGCTGATTTCTCTGGTGAGTATCTGATCGTGTATGAAGACGAAAGTCGCTTTACCCTCACGCTGGCTCAGTCGGGTTCGGAAGTAAGCGGAAGCTACTGCGGCTATAGCGCTACACGCGTCGATTGTGGTGTGGAGCAGCAAGGCGCACCAGACTGCCCGGTAAAAGGGAAGGTTTTTGGAAAAAGCTGCTATGTCGCATTTATCAGCTGCTATCGCGGGAGTAAAGGCACGGCCAAACTGCTCAAAAAAGGGCAGGACATTTTGTGGCAAACGATGCAATCTCCGCCTGACCCTGATGGTGGTTATTTTTCTGCTCCAGACAGAGGAATATTATATAAACAAGGTACGCGCGGCCCTGAGCGAAAATATAAGCCTGACTTTTCCGGCATGGCTGGAGCCTTTACACTAAGCTCAGGAGCAGATACAGGCTTGACCTATATGGTCAATGATGCGATGCTATATAAGACGGCTCAGTTTCGTGACGAAACGGGTCGACTGAATAAGGACGAGCAGGTCGATGCAGAGATTACAGACTCCAAGTATGTCGTTGCGAGAGAAGGCGACATCACGCTTTCTTTACCTATTTATCGCGTCCGCCAGAAGGGCAAAACTGGTTATATGCAGGGAGGACATCTTCCTTTCAAGCAATTTGCTGATGGCCAGGGCAATCTATTCCAGGTAGGCATGGATAGCGAATATAAATGGCTAAAAATGACGGTCTATGATACCGATGGCTTGCTGGATGAGATCATGCTCTTTCACAAGGTGTATGTCATGGATGCCTCCACTTCGAGCTACCGTGAACTCGTTTTTGAATTGGATTACCTGAAAGATATTCAGCTGAAAGGCTTGCACTTTTTCCGATGCACCTGGACGAACAATGGAAGCGGAGGCTACCAAGGATCGGCTTATTTTTATTGGAATGGATTAAGCTTAAGTAAACTAAATCCACCAAATGATTTTAAAGGCGATATCATGGATATTGACCTGAGCACCTTATCCGATACCCTTGTCTATACCCTTACCACAGGCACAATCAAGGATGAGTCAGGCGAATATTCGAATGAAGAAATACGCGCCCTCTATTTTGTAAGTAATGGGCAGGGTTTGGTAAAGGTGGAATAAAGAGAATGACAACATGAAAGAATTGGAGCTATATCACCTAGAAACCGACAGTACCAAGTACCTTTTCCACGTGCGTCTAAATACCATTGAACCTTGTTCGGAATGTGGGGTACCAGCCTGTGGGTGTGGGAGAGAAGACATTCTTTGGTACGAAAAAGAAGGTCAAAAAATAGCGATTGTATATGATGGCAGCTTTTTCGATTGGACGTTGGGGGAATATTTTGAAAATAATATTCATCAATCCAACTACGCTTCTTCTCCTGAGTTTCTACAAGAATGGAATGAAGACAAAGGATGGGCAGACACATTTGAGGAAACGATTATCAACAAAACGGACTTCCTTAACATGCTTACACTAATCGATCCGGCGCTCAATACCTGGACGCCGGAAGCATGCCTAACCGAGATGAAGAAGCTTGTAGAAGAGGCGATTGAGCTGGGCTTGGAGTTGAGGTTGATAAGAGGCTAGCGTAACTAGACATTATTTCTTGGTGCTTTAGCGTCAAAAACCTTTTACTATTGTTTGACCTTTTAAGGTCAAGCACCCCGCAATCCCCACGACAAAGCATTCGCGCTTCAATTCCTACTTTTGCCACCCACAAAAACAAACCATTATCATGCTCAAAACATATCTTAGTCTCCTCATTCTTCTTCTCAGTAGCACCGTCGTACTGGCGCAGGACATGCACGATATCTGCCCGCTTAAAGTCGGTGCCGAGATTCCAGACGGCACGCTTGTAGACGAAAATGGCGATACTCATACGCTTACAAGCCTGACCACAGACAAGCCGACCGTGGTGATTTTTTATCGCGGGGCATGGTGCGGATATTGTACCAAACACCTTGCGGAACTGAATGATGTCAAAGCCGATATCGAAGCCAAAGGCTACCAGATATTTGGTGTGACGGTCGACCAGCCGTCGAAGCTGGAAGAGAGCCAGACCAGACCTGAAAGTGAGATCGAAGTATATTCTGATTCGAGCGTGGCGCTTATCAAAGCCTTTGGGCTGGACTGGAAGGTCAGTGAGGAGATGTTTGATAAGTATAAAAACAAGTATAACCTCGACCTGGAAGCCTGGAGCGGTGATACCCATCATTCTCTTCCCGTTCCAGCAGTCTTCATTATCAAAGATGGCGTTGTGCAGTTTCAGTATGTGAATCCAAATTATAATACACGCTTGAAAGCAACGACCTTGCTGGCTGTATTAGAGACGCTTTAGTAAAGAATCAAAAAATAGCTTCATGCTGGCTTTGTTTATTTTCTCATCTTTACTTAGGCGAGATTATTTATATCCATTATAACTGAAATGACAGAAGTAGAAAAAGACGAAGTATTTGAACGAGCCAATAGATTTCTAAATAAAGAAGGCTTTAAGGAAGAAATGATCGCAATCAATACTTCGCTGAAGGAATATGATCTCTGTTATTCATTAGATTGGTGCGAAAAAAAGCAACTATCACTCCCTCCTTCTGAACGTAAGATATATCTAGGAGCGGGGAGAGTCTTGGTTAGCAAAATCAATGATATGGTCAGTCTTGAAGGCTCTGCGCCGTCCATTGATTGGATACGTAGGTTCGAACTTGAGATACAAGACTTAGAGGAATACTGGGTAGTGGAAATAGCTTTTGAAAAGCATCAAATGGGCGCGCTCAAAACCCTCTTAAAATGCAGCACTCCTGAGCTGATGGCAATGATGGATGACAATTCTAAGCTCATCGTTGAGGGAGAAGATTATGAAGTCAAACGCTTACAGAAAGATGTATCAGCCGCTGGCGTTCAGAGCGAGGTGAAGTTGCTGACGAGGAAGAAGGAGTGAAACAATCCGCATAAAGGCAAAAAGCATGAGCCATCCCGAGTTCCTGGCTAACCAAGGATTCGGGATGGCTCATGTTTAATACTAAAAAGAATAATTAACTAATGTACTGCTAATCTAACCTAGTGAGCGATCATAATTTTGTGCGTAGCCACCACAGATCCATTCTCGATAACACGGCCGATATAGATTCCGGCTGGAATGTCAGTAGTAGTCACTTTCACTTCATGTGAAGAAGCTTCGAGTGTACGCGACAGAATTTCTTTTCCGGTAACATCCATGAGCTTGAATTCACCATTGCTTTCCAGATCGTAATTTACCTTAAAAGCGTTATTGGCAGGATTAGGATTGATGGCTGACTTCTGACCGGCATCAAGTCCGTTACGGCGGCCAGTACCACGACCAGGGCCAGGCTGCTGGGCTTGAGTAAACACGGCAACAGTCAGTGTGACCGAGTCAAGACATCCATCTTCATCGCGTATGATGAGCGTTACATCGTAGTTCCCATCGCTAGCATAGGTATGCTCTGGAGCTGAAGGACCGATCTCTGTTTGCCCATCTCCGAAAGACCATGCACGGCTAACAGTTGTAAGGTTTGCTTCACTTCGGTCGATAAATCGCACGTCAGTTCCATTTGGCGTAGAAGTGAGAGTAGGATCTTGCTCAAACTCGGCTTTACACGGCCCAGCAGAGGTGGTAATACAGTCAGCATCTGGCACTACGCGCACCACGACTAAATCCATTACTTCCTCATTTGAGCAGCTGTTGCGACCATAGAGGCGTACGGTGTACCACTTACTAGGCTGGAATGTAATCTGAGGCGTTGGGCTAACCAGGACAACGGGGTTCTGGGTAGCATAGTTGACCCATCCACCTGTCAGGTTAATGACGCTAGCACCGACAGCAAGCTCACCGAACTGCGTTGACTCAAACACTTCCATTCTGAATTCATCAAGAGAAGCAGAGTTGCCAATATTGACGACATACTCATCACCTTCACATATCACAGACTCACCATCAATACTTGGCACAGGTTCAATGCTGTGTAGAAACTCATCGGAGACACTCTGAATTCCTGAACATGCGTTGCTCACATTAAGTGTTACACGATAGCGTGACCCTGTATTGAATGAATAAAGTGGCATGATGTCGTATGTAGACGTGATCTCACCATTTACAGAACCAGAAGTGATGGAAGTCGGGTTCCCAATCGGATTTCCGAATACATTAACTTCGACTACTAGGATCTCGAAAGAAGTTTCCTTCTCGCTGGCAGTTCCATCAACGATGATCTCGTCGCAGCTTGCGGTCAGTTCGAGAGCCGGCACTGCAGTAGGCGCAACTTCAATGATTGTTTCTTGTGCTAGCCAATTGGTACAAGGAGTTTTAATGGCTAGCTGAATCATGTAGCGTCTCCCACCGACAAAGTTATACCCAAGCACACCGGTAGAACTACCCAGGTTAATAATGTCTGGAAGGCTATTTACCCAACCTGTTGACCTCCACGTTGATGCTATGCCATTGTCATTTTCATCTACTTCGCGTACAGAGAGGTAGTACCTAAGTGCACCTGTTGTCTCACTGATATCGATTGTTACATTGTCGCAGACCTGATCTAATACATCAAATTTTGCTTCACCGGCCCCTTGAGCCTGGAAATACACATGTGTTGCATCCCAATCTGTACAATGACCTTTTACAGCGAATGTGATTTTATAATACTCGTCACGCTTAAAGGTATAAGCGCCTAATGGGTTTGCAGAAGTGGTGAGGTCGATCACGTCAGGAAGGGAAGGAAACCAACCACTTTGCCAGCTGCCGAGGTAGTTACCATCAGCATCTACGCGACTGATTGCTAAGTAATAGTCATCAGGATAAATAGCGCCACTAACATCGATTGTTACTCCATCACAGGAATTACTAACCAAGTCAAGAACAGCCTTTACATTACAATCACAGGTCTGGTCAGAAGAGGTTGTCGTACCAAAAGGATCTCTCGGATTAAAATTGTCCCATGGGCCTACAAAGTTAGTAATCAAGGCGTTGCGAAGCGCTTTAATGTCGCCATTTTCAGGGTTTGTAGAGAACGCAAAATCACTATTGGTTTCTACGAGAAGGTCATACCCTCCATGTGCCCACATCCCAAATTTCTCCACGCAACATTCTGGGTTTACATTATCATAGTTGATATAGAGATGCATACGGTATGCAGAAGCAAAGGCCGAGCGGGCTTCCGCCTCACAAAACCAATTTGTATTAATCTCATTTTCGTAATGTGTCAATGAGGTTATCATAAATACCTTTTCTGTTCCAGGTGATATATCAGGGCTGGCCTCACCAAGTCCATTCACTGCCACCGGACTAGTTGAGTTACTTGTATTGACAATAGAAGTATCATTCCCTATAAGGCCCGTAATAGTCGTAGTAGCCTGATTGATAAAATCGTTAATATTGGTCCCTCCTGATATAACGCCGCTTACAGCTGCCCTTGCCAAATCGCCGAATTTTATACGAAATGCTGGATCCCAAGTAATAGACTTCTCTGCATACGACCCTTTCATTTCGGCCTCATGGATATTTAGCGCTTCGAAGGTAGAACCTACTGTATATTCTGACATCACAAATCCAGCTTCTCCCTTGGTCTTTGCATGACGAGGGCCAAAACCGCCAACGTCAGCATAAGAGTACAACTCCCCCCGAAATTCACCTTCTACATTGATTTTTTTATCGCAACCGCAATCAGATGGTAATATATTCTGGTCAGTACAGAGATACGAAATGCTCATTCTCACCCTTGCATCAAGACTAAAAATATCGGTATTGAGCTCTTCATCAGCCCCGCCTCCTCCAGCTACCATGGAAAACTCGGCCCTACCAGCACCGAATGCTTCGCGGTATAACATTTTAACCCAATTTAAAGTGACCTGTACATCATTATCAAGGACCGTTCGTGAAGAAGGTGTAACTTCTAGCACCCCATTTTGAGGCCCAGAGGTCTCAAAAGTAAGATACTTACAGCGACAGACCGTATCGACTTTCATTGAGGTACGCATACCTGAAGAAACACCACCGCCGGGAGTAAGAAAATAATCGCTATCGCCGCTAGCAAACTTCAGCATGAAATCATTGGTTCGGACGGAGTCAAAGTTATTCTGAAGCGCCTGGGTTAACGGAATCATTTGCTGGTCGCCTTCCAGCATCCAGTCCCGGACAAATTCATACATATCCTTTTGCATATGGATGACCGTCCCTGGAGCACGCGAATCGTCAATATATACCGGAGGCAGTTTCCCATTATCCACGTGTGCGCCTCCTTCATTTTTAAAGAGCGTGGAAGGATCGAAGTTGCCAGATTCGTCAAATCCAGGCATGCCTTGGGATGCCGAGCTCTGGGCACTTATCGATCCGCAAAATAGCAGGAGTGCGATAAGGCAAAAAAACATTTTGGGGTGTCGTAAATTCAACATGACTTTGAGATTTCAAGTAATAAAATATAGTATTGGGAGCGCTACATGATGAAATCAGGGCGGCTCATCGTCCAGATTTCATGCTTACTTCTTTACCTTATTATGAGCGTAAGGCAACAGAACTGCAGCACTATCATAACCCAAATCTCTTGGTCAGAACCTCCATAAAAAATAACAAAAAACCGAAAAATGCAGCCAGCACTTTTCGGTTTTTTGTTACGACAAAACAATATTAAATACGCTACTGCTTAATTACTTTATGTGTTTCACTCTTGCCATTACTGGTGATGGTCACTAGGTACATGCCAGAAGGCCAGCCTTGCGTATCGAGCGACACCTTTTCGGCAGTATGCTGTGTCCGCTTCATGATCACTTTCCCATGAATGCTCATCACGTTAATCTCAAAATGATGTGCTTCATATGAGCTCGCTGGCTGGATAAGCATGCGCCTCGAAAACGGGTTCGGACTAACCGTAAAACGGTCTTTACCTTGATGTAACAAAGCAGTCCTATATGAGTCAGGAAAAATCTCTTCACAGCTCTTCACATCAGGGTTTTCGAGAGCTTGCTCGACCTTGACAGCTCCGGTTACAAATATCTTATAGGCCTCTTCATCGATCTGACTCAGTGCTCCTTCCACATTGTTGTATTCGTCATAATCAGCCATAAACTCATTCGAAAACTGGCAGGCCAAATCATACTTACAAACAAGACAAGGCTCTACAAAATATATCCAATCTGCGCCTGGCGGCTTGTTCAAACAAGCATCGATAACCGTTGCTGCGAAGGCCTCTTCTTCGACGAGGACAATACCGCCATAGATCAGAGGCTGGATAGTAGAATCTTCGAGTTCCGTGCCTCCGGTCATCAAAAAAGTAATGGTGAATTTTTCGAAAGGACCTATAGGGCTTTGGCGCGGAATGCGTGCAGAGTCAAGGCTAAAGTTCGGAATATGATGGAGCGTAGTAGCATAATACGTTTCATATTCGATGTCGCAGCGAATGGCCTGAGGAGGGGTATTCCAAGACAAATCTACCCAAGACGAGTCTGTTGCAGTCACTTTCAGGTCAATATTGAAGGCGGGTGATCGTTGAGCGAATGCGCAAAACACAAGGCTCATGAATAGAATAAGGGAACTAACTTTTTTAATGGAGCGTGTCATGTTATCGATTTTTGCGTTTGAGAGAATAAAAACAGATATTTTTAAGTAAAAATACTATCTTTCCTACAGGGATGCTTGTAACAAATTTCGAAAAAATACAAAAAGCATCGGATGCAGAACCACAAAGTTATAGATGTCTTAAGGTCATTTAGCCCTAAGACAGCAAAAAAGTTTCTTCTATATATCCAATCGTCTTTTACAGGAAGGGCGCTCAAAGCAATTAAGCTAGGGGCGTACCTCATGACGTTCTACCCCAATTTTGATCAGGAAATACTGACTGAAGAAGCTGCGTTTAAAACGTTGGAATTGAATAAGGCTTATTCCAAGCAAGAGCTAGTACGATACCTCTCAAAGTTATTGGCTCTAATCGAAGAATTCATTGCTATAGATTCCCTGGAGAATGTCCCATACCGCCAAGGTTTTTTGGTAGCAGAGTTTTATTATGAAACCAAAAACGACTCCAATTTTAACCGTTCGATTAAGCAAAACAACAAGCTTTTATCCTCTTCCCAGACAGATAGCACCAACTACTTCTATACCTACCTCAATAACAAGTTGGCCCATAATTATGCTCGTCAACAGCGAAGTATTAAACAAGCCAATACGTTTCTGGATACTGCCGTACCTGCTCTAGACAACTACTATATTCTGCAACTGATACAGAGTGCTATAGCCTATTTTTATAATCAAAAGAAAAAACCTGACGCAACGATTTTTCCTTTACTAGCGCCTGTGATAGAGCATCTTGAAGGTAATAAGAATACGATATCTTCACTGGTATTACTGTGGTTCCTGGCTTATAAGCTCACACTCGATCCTGATGACAAGCCGCTTTATCAGGAGCTTAAACAAACACTACTGCTTCATATAAAACGCATCTCCTCTATTGATGCACACAACATCGGCGTGGTCTTGAATAATACGGCGATACGCCAGCTTCGAGGCAATCGAAAATGGTATATCAAGGAGCGTTTTGACCTGTATCAGATTGAAATTCAAGAGAGTTGGATTATAGCAAAAGGGATCATTAACTATGTCGCTTTTAACAATATCATTGTGATAGCCCTTGCGTATGGAAAGATCGATTTTTCAGAGGCATTTTTAAAAGACTACAAACGCTATCTTCTTCCTGAAGCATATGATGATATCGTTTCATATAATGAAGCACGCATCGCTTTTGCCAAGGCCGACTTTAGCACCAGTCTATTTCGGGTTCAACAAGTTGGCTACCTAGATCAAGCAGTAGCCATTGGCGTAAAACGCTTACAGGCAATGTGTCATTTGGAGCTCGAAAACCTTGAGCAACTTATACACACCATGAATTCTTTGAAAATGTATTTATACCGACTCGATGAATCAAAGGCTTCATTAAAAAACACCAATATCCAATTCCTGAAAGTGCTGGGGTTATTGAGTAAACAAGTGAATGGTGTCTTGGATAAAAAATCGAAGACCACCATTCAGGAAATTTTGGATGAGCGTCAACTAATGCCTGAAATGGAGTGGATTGAGGAAAAGCTTAGTCAAGGAGTGGAGGCTTAGCCTTAAAGAAAAAACCATCGCACCCATTTAGGATTGCGATGGCTCTTAAAAGCATCAACAATGAAATTCTATCGAGGCTATCTCCCAAGAATTGACAAAAGAACGAATAACAGCTCCCAATAAAATGACCTTGTAAACACACTCTCATCAATGTTGGATGATGATTTTTTCAGTCTTGCTACCAAGTCCTTCTTTCTCCAGACGGAGGTAGTAGATGCCATTCGGTAAGGCGCTTATGTCAATCTCTCGCTCGCCCATTCCATCTGCTTTGCGTGACATGATTGTTTTGCCAGACAGGTCCAACAGGCTGATCGTAGTTCCTTCCACGACAGCACTTCCCCGAACCGTAAGAGTATTGGCAACAGGCGATGGATAAGAGATAAATGAGAACTCAGCAAAGTTGGCACCTGAGTGTACCGGAGCCAAGTGTTTCGAGTCGGTACAAATACATTGCTTCGGTGACCAATCAGAGTATTCTCCCGGCCCACACTCCGTCCGCACGCGCCATGATGAACAGCGATACCCACCTTGGATTATCGGTAATCGGTGCGTTGTTCCAGTCACGGGTTGGATATAGGAAAGCGTGGAGCCAAATGTATGAGAGCAGCAGAAAGGGTCATTCCCTGTGATCTCTATCTGGTAGTTTATTTTATTACACGCCGTATCCCAGGCTAGCGTTGGTCCTCCGGGCAGTAAGTCGCAGCGCAAGTTAGTTGGTGCCTCACAGCAGTTGTCCCGCACGAGTTGTCTTACAGTCTTCCATTCACAGTGGTTCCACTCAGCGTGCTTGACCATATAATATGCCCCGCAGCTCTTTGGTACAATGAATGTGACAGTGGTGCCGTCTAGCTTTTGATCTGGGTTATCAGAATCAACCAGACAGTTATTCGTTACACAAGGGCTATGAGCAGAATGTAAGTAGAATCTACTATTGGGGACTGGGCTGGTACTCGTAACCGTTATCCTGAAATCATGTGGGGTGCATTCAGTGGTAATAGTGAAGCCCGGATCGACCTCCTCACAGCAAAACCAGAAGTCTTCTTCCCAAGAGCAGCCTGAACATATATTGGTTACACGGACAGTGTATCGAATGTCTGGATCAGCTCTAAAGGTTGCTTGCCTTGAAACCACGACTCCTGCTTCTATCCATTCGATCTCGAGGCATTTATCATACCCATCATAAAAATTCCCGTTTTTATCATCAAGTGATACATCATAATAACCTTGAGCGCATGGGTAACAGGTCTCTGGCTTATCATCACTTGAATTACCACCTTGCTGGGATGCCTTCATCGCACCTTGGTCAATTGAAACATTCCCAAGCACTGGTGGCCCGTGGGCAGAAACAGGCTTACCCGTTTCCACTGGATAACAGGAAACAATGTCGAAGACAAATTCGTCGCAGCAACTGTCAACTAATACATTGTACGTGTAGGTATTGGCACCATTGACAGGGCATCCATCATCTTGTACCGTGACAGTAAATGAATGCAGACCTAAGTCATTGAGAGTAGGCAACCATGAAAATGTTCCTGTTGGGGATGTTGTACCGTTATTGGAAACGCTAAAAACTGCACCTGCTATTTCATTCCCCCACGACATCGTAATAAAATCCCCGTCCAGATCAGAACCCGTAAACACCTCGGTATACAATTCACCAACGCAAGCCTTACCTGTGAGTGTACCAGGAGACACTGTTGGAGGCGTATTGCTACATGGGATAATATTGAGTTGAATATCCCGCCTTACAGTACTAATCACATTTCCGTTAGCATCTGTTTCTGTAACATTTATTGCAAAAATGGTTACCGTTGGAGCAGTAGGAGTTCCAGTAATAGCACCATTGGTAGGGTTCAGGTTAAATGTCCCTTGGTAAGGGCTTGTAAAACTGAAGCCCGGAAGATATGACACCCAAGCATTAGCACCAGTCTTTGGTTTCACCAACGAATAAGTCAACGTCCCTCCATTAGTTGATTGGACCTGATTATTGAAGCTAAATGGCTGGCCCACACAAATTGTTGTAATTGGCAAGGCACCAAAAACAGGCGAACTGTGATTACCGACTGTGTTATTCAGTCTTGCTTCTACATACAAATCTTGACTTCCAGGGTTAAGTATTGTTTGTATAGCAAAGTTTCGTTCTCCTCGCACAGCTGAGAAAACATAATTCGCGCAAGGTGTTGATGGTAAAAAAACGTTTCCAGTACAGTGTATTTCTTCATAAACAATATTACTTCCAGGGTTCGCGCATGAAACACCAGCACATATCGGGGTAATGGTTACGCCTGATAAACATGTTGGAGTAATTGTAGTAGAAAAACCGCAGCCTCTCACCATGATATTAGGGATTCCCAAATTAACCCCACCACAATCTCTGACCCACTTCACATCAATTTGATAAAAATTTCCTAATGGCGGGCTGCCCCCAAACAGATTATTGTAAGTGATTGTAGCCCCTGCGAGGTGTGTAGCCTTCGCCTCTTGCATGAAGCCTAAGGCCAGGATAAGGACAAGTGCAGTGAAGCACGTTTTAAAAATATTTCGCATGTTATTAAGCATTAGATGTAAACTTTGAGAAAGGCCCGAAGTGGCCGTTTCTTCAAAAATGATTGGTAGTCATCATGCTCAAATGTGCTTACTTCACCTGCAATAAAAAATAACAAATCCCCCGAAAATGCAGATTGCATTTTCGGGGGATTTTGCACAAAACACTGCACTGTGGCTTGTTTTCACATATTTTTTCTAACAAATTTTTCAAAAATGCATATAAGCCCGCACTACACTCTGTTCCAAATATCCAGATAGATTTTCCAGTCTTTACCTACCTTCTTCCATACAATTACATACTTCCCTTTCCAGGCTGAAGTCGTACCGTCATCGTTCAGAGTTTCACCTTCGTAGTAGCCATAATCATAGGCGTATCCCTTCACGATACGAATTTCGCTAGGCGTGACTTTATGGTGCAAAATTTTAACATTTTCAGGGTAATCCCACCACTTGTATAGCGCCGTACTACCCTCCATAATATCACTTCCACCGGGAAGAATTTTGCCATCTTCAGTATAGCATGCTACCAAACTGTCGGTTTTGTGGTTGACATAGTAGTGAGAAAAAAGCCGCGTGTTTTTCAGAATCTGATCGATGTCCTTTTGCTTGCCGTGATATTCCTGCGAAAAGCCCATGGAGGCGATCATCATCAGTACCGCAAGCAGCCCGTATTGTGTGTAATGTTTCATGATGGTTGTTTTTGTGAAAATAGGGAAGACGGAGGATATTTATGTTGCAGTCTAAAAAAAAAGCTACCCAATTTGATCGTAATTCCCTTCCCCATGAAATACTGTATCACCATACTCATGTTACTCACAACGGTCTCAACCTACGGCCAACTTAATGAGGAACTAAAAGTTAAGATTATGTCCATCGACACCACCGATGAATACTGTAATTACTACATGTTTGATTCTACTTTTTCCCAAAAAGATCGACTTGTTTCTATCAGTTATTTATGGGTGCCAAAATCAGACACCTTTACTATTCAAAAGCTCCAAGTTGGGAAGCGGTATCATGTCCTGGTAGATCATGTGATTCCTGATAATCCGAGTGATAGTATCATACTACGTGGCCATATGAGCACTGGCACATACTATGTTGATGGAGAGAGGAGGAGGTCTGGCAAGGAGTTTGAGGCCAAACATGCCATCAAGCGATTAGATTATTATAGATTTAAGAAATTTTTAAAATGAGTTTTGAAGAATACGTTGAACTACAATCACGCTTTGTTGAAGTTACACCGGAGGTCCTGGAAAGGCTCAAAGTCGCATATAAAAACACCATTTTAGCTGAAGAAGACGCGAACTACCTAGAACCGCTAGTACGCTTTGAGGAGAATTTTCCAAGTGGCGATTATCCCCAACTATTACGTGATATTTTTGCTCCTTTTGAAATTGATGAAGGTGAATTAACAATTTTAATACTACCCTCTTTTGAGCCTGAGTTTCAGTTCAAATTTTTTAAAAACGGAGAGGTAGAAAAACAAATTATTGATAGGCAACTATGGACACAACT
The DNA here is from genome assembly GCA_045106685.1 of Bacteroidia bacterium. Taxonomy (GTDB): domain Bacteria; phylum Bacteroidota; class Bacteroidia; order J057; family J057; genus JAUIGE01. The sequence continues at coordinate 24,649 of JBGCFB010000234.1, forward strand.
GTCACTAAATGAGGAAATAGACAAGGCCTGCCACAATCAATCTTTGATATTGAATTCTGAAAAACGTTTGACGTTTTTAGAACAGGTTAAAGCACATACAAATAAGGCAAGGGCACCCCAAAGGGGAGCTTATATGCTAGATGGAACCCAATACTATTTTATATCAAAGCATGTAGGAGAAGTCCAGATTGTTTACAAAAACGCCTCCGAAGAAGATGAAACAGAAATAGGAGCGCTTTTGAAATCTTTGTACAGCTTGACAAATCAGTAACCGCTATTGATCCCATGAAACATCTCCCCTTCCTCCTAACCATGTTCCTCCTGATCACGGCCTGCAAAAAGAAAGAACCGATGCGCATTTTTTCTCCACCTTACGCTTACCACGATTTAGAGGAAGGATTAGCTGCTGCAAAGGAACAGCAAAAGCCTATTTTTCTCTATTTTGGCTGCTATGCCTGCATGAATTCGCGAAAGCAGATAAAACTCATTGAGGCTGACCATGCTTTGGTTGATTTCATTAAAGAGAACTTTGTCATCATTTCACTCCAAGTTGATGATCGAACTAAGTTGCCCGAATCAAGAATCGTTGAATCTAAACATGGAGGCAGAAAAATTCGCACTTTCGGCCGCCTTTGGTCAGGGTATCAGACCACAAAATTTCAAACAGGAAGCCAGCACAGTTTTGGCATCATGAATCATCAGGAAGAAGTCTTCCAAGTCTCTAGTTACAATCCTGATATGCAGAGTTTATTTACGTGGTTTGAAGAGGGCCTTGAGAAGGTGAAAAAAATAAAAGTCGATTAACACCAGTAGAGACGTTGCATTGCAACGTCTCTACAATCAT
>JBGCFB010000235.1:0-25007 GCA_045106685.1 Bacteroidia bacterium
ACCTTCGCATAGTCCACCTTGCGCGGTAGACGAACGGTGAAGGTGCTTCCTTCCCCTAACTTACTTGCCACTTCGATGGTGCCTTCGTGAGCTTCTACAATTTCTTTTACATAACTCAATCCCAGCCCAAAGCCTTTTACATCGTGGAGGTTACCAGTGCTTACTCGGAAAAAGCGGTCGAAAATCCGCCCTTGATCTGCCTTAGCGATACCAAGCCCGCGGTCACTCACGCTGATGCATAAGGTGTCGCCTTCCTCCCAACTACGGAGGCCGATTATCGGCTGCGATGGGCTATATTTGGTGGCATTTTCGAGGAGATTGTGGAGCAAATTACTGAGGTGAACTTCGTCGCCAGGAATGGTGTCGGTGGATGCCGCAAGGTCGAGATGGAGTGTGCCTCCTTTGGACTCGATGTGCAGACGAGCCTTTTCTGCAGCACGGAGCAAAAGCTCGTGCATTTCGACAGGCATGCGCTTGAGCTTGATGTCTGAACGCGCCAATTGAAGTACGCGCTCGACCTGTTGGTTCATGCGCTGGTTTTCTTCTTTGATGATGCCCATGTAATAGCTCATGCGACTCTCGTCGGCGCGAATGCGCGGATTGCGCATGGCCTCAGTAGCCAGACTAATCGTCGCGAGCGGCGTCTTGAACTCGTGCGTCATATTATTGATGAAGTCGCTTTTCATTTCTGAAAGCTTCTTTTGTTTCAAAATAATCCTCACCGTAATCAAAAAGCACAACAGAATAATCGCTGTGAATAACAAAGCTGCAAAAGCAGGCCCTTTGACTGTTTTGAGCAAATGAAACTGCTGGCCCGGAAAATCTACTACCAACCAGGAAGGTATTGCTCCAGAAAAATTACGGAAGAGTGGGGCCCGATAGCCTTGTTGTAAACCTTCTTCAGGAAAGTTGCTGGAGCGCATCGCTACTCTTGGCACAAACTCTCCTTCTATAACTGCGAAATGATAACGATCCGGCAAGCTTCGTGAGGAAAATACTGCGGCCAGGAGTGTGTCCAGCTTTTTAGGATCAAGACGTGCACGAACAGGAAGCATGCTACCGCTAATATTGTGCAAGCTATGTTTGATCATTTGAATAACCCGGGGGTTGCCGCTTTGGTCATGTTCCCAGCGCAGTACTTCGTCAATCATATCATTGACAATCGCAAGGTTGGGACTATCTCTTTGGCTTTGTGTCATGTCGATGCGGACCTCGGTATTGCTATCGACTTTGGTTACTGAAATCTGCTGGAAGTTATCAAATTGAGTGATGGTAGAATCAATCTGATAGCGTCCTCTTGAACCCATTTTATCAGCTGCTACTTTGATAGTAAAAAACTGATCGACCTCATTTTGCTCAAGCTGATACGAAACCTGGTGCAACGCCTCTTGCACCTGAGCGTCGAAGGTAGTGCGGCTCATATTGAGCCCTTGATTCAGCCAATATACTTGTAGACTAATGATGCCTAAAAGGGCCAGCGTAGCAAAAGCTATTATGATATGGAGTCTGGTACGATTGATAGGGTCAAAATTAAGGCATTTTTACCTGACTATGAGTACTTTAACGTTTCATTAACATGGCATTAACTATAGAGAGGGCTGTTTCAAGCTACTTTTGGGCATCGACTTGAAGCTGCATGTCCAATTACTTTAAACACAAAATCAAATGAAAAATTTCCTCAGTTTAGTTGCCATCATGGCACTTGGTACTGCCTTCTTTGCGCAGACCACCACTCCAAAAAATATGACGGTCAAGATGACCAAAAATCACAACGGTGTTATCACGACGATAGATACAGTGATGGAAATAGGCGACCCTACTCAGATCGACGAAATTCTTGGACGCCTCGGAATAGATGCCGATACTGGCGTTCCGGTAAATGGTGAAAACGCGCAGGTTGTGCGTATTGAAGTTGGCTCAGAAAAAGATAATAGTGAGCATCAGTGGATTCAAAAAAGTGATAAAAATGTGGATGTTCAAGTTCTTGATTTGAAAGACATGAATATCGAAGAGATGATGCAGAAGATGGGCGATATGGATGAGGAACAAAAAGCGGCGGTCATGAAGGCGTTGGAACGTGTCAAAGCCATGAAAACCTCAGGTGAAAGAAAAGGTGAAATGCGCATTATTCATGTAGACGCAGATGTCGAAATTGATGAAAATGGCGAATCACCTCATGTTATGATGTTTAAGTCAAAAGACGGCAAAATCGAGCTTGACCAACTTGGTGAGGGCGAAATTATGGAAGTAGATGTACGTCATACTGAGGAAAAAGACGGCGACGATGTACGCATCCTGAAGGAAATTCGCATCGTGATCAAGCTGGAGGATATCAATGATGACGATAAAGCTGCGCTCAAGCGCGCAGGCGCGCCGGTAGCACCGAGCATCTCCAAGAGCCTTCAGCTCGACAACTTGATCTTTTATCCAAATCCTACAAACGATCGCTTCCGCCTTCGCTTCAACTCCCCTGATCAGGGTGATGTCAATATTCGCGTAGTGAATATGGAAGGCAAAACCATGTACAGTAAAGACATCCCTAATTTTTCAGGAGACTATGACGAAGAAATCTCTATGGAAGGTTCTGCTTCAGGAGCATACTTACTCAGCATTTCTCAAAACGGAAAAACGATCAATAAGAAGCTTGTGAAAAATTAGGCTTTTTATAATGTTGAATGAAAGAATGATAGCATGAGAGAATCGCCTCGTGCTTGTTCTAAAAATGTTCAATGAGTGGATTTTGAATGAAAGAATAGAATTTGACTTTTTATTCAATCATTCAAAATCCACTCATTCTTTATTATAATCAGTAGCCTGAGTTTATTCTATCATTCAACATTGTAAGCGGATTTTTTTTTCTTATTCATAAAAAACCGCCATCTCATCAAGCCCCTTGCGCGTGATATCAGGCACCTGGCAGTCTTCCTCTGGATACCCTACCGGAATAAGTAGGAACGGGCGTTCGTTTTCGGGTCGGTTGAGGATTTTTTGCAAAAACTTAAGCGGACTTGGCGTGTGAGTAAGCGAAGCCAATCCAGCGTTATGGATCGCAGATAGTAGCATGCCGGTTGCCAATCCTACTGATTCGTTGACGTAATAATTATTTTTCTTTTCGCCTTCTTCCAATTCATAAATACGGCGAAATACAATGATCAGCCAGGGCGCTATTTCTAAAAATGGCTTGTTTTCGTCTGTACCAAATTGCGCCAGATCATCCAGCCAGCTATCGGACATCCGTCCATGGTAGTTATCATACTCCTCTTTTTCTGCGGCTTTACGAATTTCAGCTTTGATGGCTGGATCACTCACCGCACAAAATGTCCAGGGCTGCTTATGCGCTCCTGAAGGAGCGGTAGACGCCGTTCGAATGATCGTCTCGATCAATTCGCGTGGGACCGGTTTGTCGGTAAACTCACGCACAGAGCGACGCTTGTCTAGCAACTCAAATAAAGCATCGGCCCGTTGTTGCATTTCAGGCTCAGAATATGACTGGAAATCGAGAGAGATAAACATGATGCAAATATAAAAGAAAACACTAGCGCGCATTTGTATGTTTCAATACATATTTTTGTAACAACATGCGCAGAATCGGACCCCAGAATGCAAACCCAACAATGATCGGGAAGACCGCAATCTTCTTTCTGATGCTGACTGTCATTGTCTTGTTTGGAACGCTTGGAGTAGTTTTTCTTGCTACACCAGAGCTGAAAGCACGGCCGTTTGAGGTTCCAGCCAGCTTTTTTTTAAATACCGTTTTTCTAATAATAAGCTCGGTACTACTTCATATGGGTTGGAGTCGTAGGGCAGAACTTTCAGGAAAAAAGTTCATTACAGGATCATTACTTGCTGGCTGTGTGTTTTTGGTGATGCAGGCATTTGCCTGGTATGCTTTGTACAGCAGCGGCATTACGCTCGCGGGGAAGAATCCCAAGATGTCTTATCTGTACGTACTGAGCGGGCTTCACGCAGCTCACCTTATTAGTGGCTTATTTTTTATATACTATGTGCTCCACGGCTACGAAAAACCCAAGCCTCGCAAATATCTTGAAATAGCCGTCTACTTTTGGCACTTCCTCGGTGTATTGTGGATATATTTGCTAGTATTAATGCTGGTGGCGTAAGATCGTATTACTGCTGATAATGACGAATGGCTGTATGATAGAATGATTGAAAAAAAGTTCAGTATTATTCTCATGTTATCATTCCATCATTAAAAATTGTCAGCAGCAAGCTGAGCACATTCTATCATATCCTCATTCAATATTCTCAAAAAAAACACGAGAAATGACCCGCTTGGAAAACCTCATATATAGCTGCCCTCATTGTTTGGGGGAAAATCCATTGCTGGGAGAGCAGCGTTGCGAGCACTGTGGAATGAATATGCATAGCGACAATGATCAGCGTGTGCGTGCAGAGCGTATGGGACCACTTTCCAAAGAACTTGACCAGCAATTGCTGCTGCTGAGGACACGCGGTGAAGACGGTGGCTCAACGACCTATGTGCGCAAATTGCTCAAAGAGCTCGCGCCTTATGCGGCGACATTCCCGGGCGTTAAGCCACTACTAGAAGCCGCAGAGACCGAACTTCAAGAGCATCCAGAACCTACCAAAGGGCTAGATAAAGTCCTGATGGTCAACCTGTTCGTTCTAGCAATCCTTATTCTTATTCCCCTTCTCGGTCTATACATCAGTGCAGACGCAACCGTATTGATGCTCCTTTGGGTTTCTGCTATTGGCTGGTCTTATATTGGCGTTTTTCGATATTTACAGGAAAAGAAGAAAGCAGGTCAGTAGTGTCCTAAGCAACTTGCTCTCCCACTGAAACATTAAGTCTGTGAGGTCTTAACAATGAATTTAGCTCTATTAAAAACTGAGTCTTTCGCTCTTCATATTGTTTAGATTCAGCCTGCGAAGCATGATGGGCCTGATGAATAAGTAACAATTCATCGAGTGACATTATTTCTTCAAGTAGCTCTGTTACTCTACTTGCTTTTCGTGATATGTCGGCGAGTTGGTCTTTACTCATGATGGATTTCGAGGTAGCCTCTTTTGAATGATTTGCCTGCTCTATTTCGTCTCGTTTTTGAAAACTGATGATCCCAATATACGCAGTTTGGTCAAAAATCATAGTTCAATCACAATCTCATCCTTCTCGCTCAAAACTGCAAGTGGAACCTCCAGAATCCGTTTAGCTTCATTGTAACGAAAGTCAACAAGTCCAACGGCGCTGCCATTAATCACAATTTGCTTTGGCAGCTTCCTGATATTGTGAATGATTAAATTACACGAACGCTCGGTTTCACTTCCTTCGAGTGAAATGGTTAATGATCGCTGATAGGCTGCATGAGTATAAATAGCATTGAACTCCAGGTATTCGGCACTAGCTGAAGCATCTTTTGACTCGCCATCATCTTCATACATCTGGCCAGTTGCAGTGCGCGCACGTTCGTCATGATAGTAGTGTAGGTTTAGTACTGAGGAACTGTAGTCTTTACAGGATCGAAAGTCTGGCACCATTGGCACGAATGAACCCGCTCTAACAAAAACAGGAATCATATCCATGTTTACTGGATAGTTCACTTTGATGCCTCCTTCAAAACGCTGCTCATCCCAGAAATCAAACCAGACCTGGCCTTCAGGTAAAGTCACCCACTGGACTTTCGCCCCTTTCTTTACCACAGGCGCTACCAGAAAAGCATCGCCCCACATATACTCAGAAGCATTGTCGAAATAGTCTCTAACGCGCCAATTTCCCTCATCTGCCAAATAGTATACAGGCCGCATCATCGGGATTCCTTCCGAGGAATTGATTGCGGCGAGGGTGTAATTATACGGCATCATGCGGTAGCGTAACTTGATAAAATCGCGGGCAATCCCCTTTGTGGTATCATCCCAAAAGATCGGCTCGGATGGCACAGCTTCCTGCGCGTGTGTGCGATACATCGGCTGGAATACGCCATACTGCAACCAGCGGAGATATAGTTCACTGTCTTTATAATCACCGGCAAAGCCTCCAAGGTCGGAGTGCATCCAACCCAGGCCTTGCAGGCTCATTGTCAAAGCGATTTCAACCTGTGAGCGCAGGCCGCCCCAGCTTCGATTCACATCGCCCGACCAGGGAATCATGCCATATCGCTGCGAACCAACAAAGCCAGATCGCATCAAAACAACAGGGCGGCGCCTGGGAAAATCCTGTGCATATCCGCGGTGAATCAAACTTGCCCATTCATGTCCATAGAGATTATGAATCTCATCGCCACGACCATTTACATGGAGCATGTTGTCGGGATGAACTTCGGGTTCTCCCAGATCGCCCCACCAGCCAGCAACTCCTTTAAGCGTCTGTTTTTTGTACACATTTTTCCAAAACCAGGATCGGGTATCTTCTTTAAAAATATCCAACAAGCCAGTATGTCCGAAGTAGAAATCATACATGTAAGGAATTCCTTCTTCATTCAATCCCAGCAATTCTTTGCCAACACATTCTTTATATTTTTTAGTTCCTTCTACGATAAAAGGCTCTGTAATAAGTACTGTTTTGACGCCTTTTCCTTTCAGGTTTTTCATCATTTTTTCTGGCTGGGGAAAAGAGTCGCGATCCCATTCCAGATTGCCCATATGCCCTTTTACATCTTTGCCAAACCAGAATAAGTCCAGCACAATCCCATCAAGTGGGATATCATCGGCGATGTATTGATCCACGACATGCTCGACCTCAGTCTGCGTGTGATAGCCCATGCGCGAGGCGATATTGCCGAGCGCCCAGCGCGGCGGCATAGACTGGCGACCAACCAATTGGGTGAAGTTTCTTGCAAGGCCTTTCCATTCATCATCTACAACCAGCAGATAGCTCATGCGTCCGCCCACCGCACCAAATTCCAGCACATATTCCTCCTCAGCTCCGATATCCATATAGCCCTTTGCACCATTGTCAAATACGAGCATGTACTTGCGATTTGAAAGCGCGACAGGCATGGAATAATACATTTGCGCTGCGCTTTCTTCATAACCATAGGAAGCTTTATTATACAGCTCAAAACGTTTGTCTCGACGATTGATGCCGCCTGCGCGTGAGCCTCCGCCCGTGATCATTTCGTCTTTGTGGAGATTGAAGCGAAAGCCCATATAGAGCCCGTCATCAAAAAAGCCTTTTTCTTCGGAAAGAACGTGCTTGCCCTTGACGGTGTACGCAAGTTTGAAAGGCTCCTTTTGAATTTCAACATCAATGATGCCTGTCTCCCAGATAACTTTATTGGACAATTCGCGCGTACTGGTTGCTGGCTTTTCTGCACGTTGTATGACCGCAAGAGACGGCGGGTTTTCGTGGGTTTGCAGGTTGTAATTTACCTGAATACTATTCGTGCTAAATATGTTGAGCTCAACGGTTCCCTGGGTAGTCTTGATGCGTAATCCCTTTTCCGTTTCTTCCATCGAAACGAAAGCTTGAGGGAGCTTCGCTGTATCTCTTTTGGGGCGTTCGGTCGAAGCTTTTGTTACGCGCTTGAACGTTGGCTCTTTGAAATACAAGTAGAAGTCCTTATCGCCACTGGCTTTTCCGGTTTTACTTCCATCTTCACTACGAAACACTAAGGTAAGCGCAGTTACATCGCCATCATCGGGCAGGCCATACAGGCTTGAGATCGTGAATTTCAGCTCGTACAGATCGTTTGCGATCCGCGTCATTTTTAGATCGCGTTTATTTTCAGACCAGCCTGCTATCACATGCTTCCAGTCACCTTCACTTGTGCTTTGCGAATTGAGAATTCCGGTATGTACGTATACATCGCCTTCATAACCCGCCAATCCGGCGGAGCCTTGGGAAGCATCAAAGGTAAGCGTCACCATTTCGGTAAGTCCTGGCTTCTCAGGCGAAAGGCTGACCTGGGCTGTAAGGGTGGAGACCCATGCTAAAATAGCGAGGGCAATCGTGCATTTTTTCATAGCTAATACATTCAATATCGGTACTAGCTCAAAAATGGGATTTCTTAGGGGAAAGGGCAAGTGCCTTCCTACTTCACCATATCCTTCAAAGTCTCAGTAAAGACCTCGTAATAAGGACGCTCTTCGAGCTTGGCGCGGAGATACACCTCGAACATAATAATCTGGTTATCAGACACTTCCGACACAGGAAACTCAGTCGTAAAGCGCTTGTAAGCAGAATTAAGGAATACCTTTTTACCTTCGATTGCGGCAGTATTCAGTCGAATAATGATCTCGATAAAGCGGTGAGCCTTGGCGTAATAATCATCTTTCAGCTGCGCCTTAAAGCGCTTTCTGAATTTCTTATACTGCGAATCTACAAATCCGTAGTTCTGCGCTTCGTATCCATTGACCAACTCAAAGAGGGCGAGATAGAATTGCATCTCGGGATCAAGCGTGCTGAACTTGTTATGCTGGGTGATTTCCTGAATCGTTTCAAAAGCCTTGGAATATACTTCCTGAGAGAAGAACTGGTCAGCTCGGCTAATGAGCAAATACAAGATATTAATATCTGATTGGGTAACGGCTTTTGTTTTGAAGGCTTCTTTGATAGCTTCAGAAGCTTCATCAAGCATGCCTCGCAACTTCAAGTTGTTAATCGTCGCGTTGTAATAGTACACGGCGTACTCATTGAAGTTCTGGCGGCCGTAAGACTTGAGGTCTTTCCACAATAGTTCAATCTCCTCATCTTCTTCCTTCAGGCGCAAGAGTTTACGCAAGGAGTTAATCCGCCATGTACGCATCTGTAGGCGAAGCGGATGACTATTACGATCAAATACCTTGTCTTCTTCAAAGCTATTAAATGTCTCCAGGATATAAGCCTCGAGTTCTTTATAAGCTCCTTTTTTAAGCAAAATAGTACTAATCGCACGATAGATGTCGATACGACCACTTGCCGAACGGAAAATATGCGCATGCTCTTCAAGTTGTGCACGCGTCTTTTCCAACATGTCAATCACTGACTCGCTGGTGCGACCTCGTGAGAAGTTGAGGCGACGAACCTGCTGGAGGATCACACCGAGTACTTCTGAAGTAGAGCGGCGAATCTCCAGTTTCTTCATGTTATCGCGTCGCTTCTCAATCACCTCTTCGATGTTGATGTCGACGTCACGAACAGCGAGCTGCACCATTTCATCATAGATTACTTCCAGCACGTTAAACTGGTCAAAGCGCAAGGCCATCTTTTCGGCTTTACGCAAGTAATAATATGCTTCGCGGTATATACCTCGCTCCTTCAACAAAATCGCTAGCTGGATATAGCTATACGATTCGATGGAGTTTTTATAGTTAAAATGATAGAATAACAGGCTCTTCTCGAGATTGGCGAGGAGCTTATTACGCAATCGATAGTAGTTATTCTTTTGTTTGGGACCAGTGCCCCCGTAAAGTTGCTGAACGAGTCCCTCTTCCGCTTCGTCAAAATTACCCGCACGAATAGTATCAAACAGGATGAGGACTTTTTTTTCCTCATCTGCCTTGAAACGATTGGACAGAATCTTAAACCTTCTGACTTCGTCGCTGGTAAGATTTTCTATAATTCTTTCTAATATGTCCACTTTTTAATTCGATAAGGGGATAATTGAGTATGGACTTTACAGATTAATTAGCGATCTCGTTTTGCAATTAGGTTCAATAATAAGGGTATGATGCCTAGGTTTATTGCAATAGATGCCAAGATAGCGAAAAAAACGGATTAACAACAGGTTTTGGGGGGTAAACACCTTCGTAAAAACCCGTATAAAGGGTAAGAAAGATTTCCCCTATCCTTTGACGCGAGTTTAACATAAAAGTTACGCAACAAAAATCATACCTGAAAGTTAACTTTCCAGAGCGTCGCAGCATTTTGTAAAGAAAAGAGCCTGGTCTTTCCAATACACAAATAAAAATCAGGAGAATGACTATCTCTTTTCCAGCTTCTAATCTTCGCTAGTTCCTTTAGTCTCAGGGAGGTTTTTGGCATTTCGCACACCAAGCTCACGCAGCTTTTCAGCACGGGTTGTAAGGGCTCCTCTGCCGTCACGCAGCTTGCGCATCGCATTTTCATGGCTCCGGGAAGCCTGGTCGATATGCTTTCCCGTTTTGTCCATTTCCTCTACAAAACCGACAAATTTATCATACAGTAAGCCGCCCTGCCTTGCGATCTCTTCCGCATTTCGATTCTGGCGCTCAAGCTTCCAAATTGAGGAAACCGTCCGCAAAGTAGCCAGCAAAGTCGTCGGACTTACAACAATGATCCGCTGCTCCCAGGCTTGCTGAAATAGTTCAGGACTCGCCTGAACGGCGAGGCTAAACGCAGCCTCAATCGGCATAAATAACAAGACAAAGTCAGGGCTTCGGAGCCCTTTCAATTCTGCATAATGCTTGCTACTTAAGCCTTTGATATGCTGCACAACCGATTGCGTATGTGCGACAAGGTGCTGCTGCCGGACTTGCTCATCCTCTTCTGACACAAGTGCCTCGTACGACTTGAGCGAAACCTTACTATCGACCACGATGTGGCGATCCTCAGGGAGCCTCACCAATACATCAGGCTGTCTTCTCGCCCCCTCTTCATTGACAAAGGATGCTTGTGTTTCGTACTCTTCCCCTTTTCTCAAACCGCTATTTTCCAATACGCGCCCCAGCACCATTTCGCCCCAGTTCCCCTGTGTTTTATTGTCACCCTTGAGGGCTTTAGTCAGATTGCGTGCCTCAAGTCCCATTTGATGGTTGAGGCTAACGAGTTGCTCGATCTCTTTTTTGAGGTGAAAGCGCTCGCGCGACTCTTGCTGATAGCTTTCCTGAACCTGCTTTTCAAAAGCGGTCAAGCGCTCTTTGAGCGGCTCCAGAAGGCCGTCCAGTTGCGTACGATGTTGCTGGGAAAACTCTGCGCTATTGCGCTGCATGATCTTGTTGGCAAGCACTGCAAAGTCAGCTTTAAATCGCTCTTGCAGTCCTTCGACTTCGCGGCTGCGCTCTGCCATGCGACTGGCAAGGTTATCATAGTCTGCGGCCATCTTGGTAAGGTCGCGTGTGAGGGCGAGCACCTGTTCTTCGCGGCCTTCATACTGCTTGCGGATTTGGTCGCGCTCTGTATGCGCCTGCTCGGCAAGATGTGTAGCGGTACGGGCATCTGACTCGGCTTGCAAAAGTGAGCGAGCAGAAGCTTCCAGCTTTTTGGCGGGACTCAACCAGACGTATATTCCTACAGCCCCTATCAAGAGCCCAATGACACCTGCGAGTATAACGTACGCTAATAAAACAGACATTTGCTTAATTTTTTACTAAACAAACCAATTTTTTCAGCAAAGGCAAAAAAGGATATTTGCCCCAGGTCACATCCTTTGGTCGATCAAATAATAGTGTTCGTCGAGAATAGCGGCCTCAATTGCACCCATTCTAATAAAGCCGCGTAATTTCGAACACATCACAACGACTACCTATCTACCTATAACGCAATACTGCCTGCTCCCAAACCACCTCCAAACCTTTTAAACCACAAAATCATCACTATCATGGACGAGCAAAATCCTTTTATCAATGTCAACTATAACGATGAGTCTGAACACGAACAGCGTATCGATATTAGTGAGGAAGAACATTCCTGGGGAACCTGGGCGCATCTAGCAGGATTATTGGGCTTTTTGATTCCATTTGGGTCGCTTTTGGGGCCTTTATTGATTTGGCAAACAAAAGGTAAAGAATCAGCCTATATAGAGGAACAAAGCAAAGAAGTGTTGAATTTTCAACTTTCTGTAGCCATTTATACAGCAGTTGCTGGCTTGCTATGTATCATTCTCATCGGAATTCCGTTACTATTTGTAGCATTAATCGGATGGTTGGTTTTATCCATCATTGGAACAGTGAAAGCAAACAAGGGAATCTTGTACAAATACAAGTATAACTTGCGACTTATAAAATAGACGATACAGCTTTGGGTAATGCGTACTGATTATGCGCATCCTAGGCCGCCCCCACGAAAGGGCGGCTTTTTTTATACACAAACGCAATAGCAATACTATTTAAGTGGATATTGAAACTTTTTATACAGGCGCCAGTATTAAAGTAAACCTTCTAAATACTTGTGCCATGAAAACTCAAATAAACCTGCTAGCCTTATGTCTCATCGGAATGATGCTTACATCCTGTGCGATTATTCGACCGGGTGAAGTCGGAATGAAACAGACAATGGGAAAGCTTAAGCCCACAGTTTACAATTCCGGAGCTGTTTCATTTAATCCAATTTTTACTAAAGTTGTGAAAATTCCGGTCCGGACAGAGAATCTGGAAATGAAACTTTCGCTTCCTTCCAAGGACGGACTTAATATTCGATCCGAGGTCTCAATCTTATATCATATCAAGTCGGATCAGGCGGCAATGATCATTAAAGACATTGGGCCTAATTATGAAGATGTGCTCATCGCGAGCGTGCTGCGCTCAGCAGCTGCGGATGTCTGCTCACGGTTTATGGCGAAAGATATGTATACCGATGCCCGAGGAACTATCGAAAAGGAAATACAGAAGCATATGATGGACATTGTCGCTGAAAAGGGCTTTGAAATTGAGCGGGTACTTCTGAAGAGCATCGTGCTTCCGGCAGGACTTGCTCAGGCAATCGAGACAAAGCTCGAGTCGGAGCAGCTTGCTCAGCAGATGGAGTTTGAGCTGCAACGCGAGCGCCTGGAGGCGCAACGTCGCAAGATCGAAGCCGAAGGAATCAGGGATGCACAGAAGATCATCGAGGAAGGGCTTTCGAAGCGCATCATCGAATATCAAAGCCTGGAGGCCTTTAAGGCGCTTTCGCAATCACCAAATGCGAAACTCATCATCACAAATGGACAAACGCCGATGCTCATCAACGCACAGGCTGATGATACCCCTCCAGTGAAGAAAAGCAATTAAAATCAGCTGAAGGAAAAGCGAGGAAGCAATGCGCGAGGATGCGTGTTGCTTCCTCGTTTTTTTTGAAGATTCTTTTAAACAAAAAACTCTGCGATCAAACTATCGGAAACGATCCAACCTCTCGGTGTAAGTCCGATTCGGTCGCTCTTTCGCCAAAGCTGGCCCGACCGCAACAAGGAATCAATATAGGGAGCATGCGCCTCCCAGAAATCCACCTCAAAGGCTTCTTCCAACTCAGGCAGACTCAGGCCCTCCTGCAGGCGCAGGCGCGTCATTACGTATTCGTTAAGGCGTTCCTCCTCGCTCAACTCCTCCACTTCTTCGACAGGAAGCTCGCCTTTGCTCAGCATGTCGATATAGCGCGAATTGTTCGCGATATTCCAGCTACGACAATCACCATCAAAGCTATGAGCAGAAGGCCCTATACCGAGATAAGGTAAGCCTCGCCAGTATGCAGAATTGTGTTGGGCTTGTTTTTCTTTTTGGGCAAAAGAGCTGAGCTCATAGTGCTCAAAGCCTGCGTTCCACAGGACATTGTTTGCAAAAAGGTACTGCGCTTCCACCAACTCGTCAGGCGGCAACTCCATCTTCCCTTCCTTTACCCAATTTCGAAGGGCAGTCTTTTTTTCTACTGAAAGCGCATATAGCGAGACATGGTCTGGCTCCAGCGCCACGGCTTGCTCTATATTAGATTCCCACCGGCTCATGCTCAGGCCTGGAAGGCCAAACATCAGGTCAAGTGTGATATTAGAAATACCCATGCTCCGCGCTAATGCCATTCCTTCTCCGACTTGCTCAGGGCTATGTGCCCGATTCATCCAATCCAGATCATCCTGATAAAAAGATTGCAAACCAATGCTTAAGCGATTGATGCCAACCTCGGCCATAGCCTGGAGCTTGGCTTCTGTGAGATCCTCAGGGTTAGCTTCTAGCGTAATTTCAGCTCCTTTTTGTATAGAAAAATGGCCGTTTATGGTTCCGAATAATCGCCTAAACTCATCGGATTCCAGAACACTTGGCGTTCCTCCGCCAAGATAAACCGTACGGAGTTCACCATTATTTTGTCCAAAATCTTTTCGCAATTCTATTTCCCTTACCATCGCATCCACCATATCAGACTGGCGTTTTCGATTCGTAGAAAAATAAAAATCACAATAGCTACACTTACGCCTGCAAAAAGGGACGTGGATATAGAGAGAAATAGCTTCCCCTTGATCATGTGTAAGATTTGAATCGGGCTTCATAAAAAAAGGCCAAAAGCTTTCCCCATTTATGGGATTCACTTTTGGCCTGAATATGTTGAAATAGTCTTATTATTCTATGTTAGAAAGACAACGCTCTTTCTAAAGCTAATCGCCAGTAGCTAGTAGCCAAAAGCCGAATGTTAGCGATTCATCGTAGCAAGGAACTCAGCATTGTCTTTAGTATTCTGCATGCGGCCCTGGAGGAACTCCATTGCTTCAACAGGATTCATATCAGACATAAACTTACGCAACACCCAAATACGGTTAAGGTCTTTAGGGTCCATAAGCAAGTCCTCGCGGCGTGTACCTGAAGATGTAATATCGATAGCCGGGTACATACGACGATTTGCCAGACGGCGGTCAAGCTGAAGTTCCATGTTACCAGTACCTTTGAATTCCTCAAAGATAACCTCGTCCATTTTGGAACCAGTCTCGATCAATGCTGTCGCAAGAATCGTAAGCGAACCACCATGTTCAATGTTACGTGCTGCACCAAAAAAGCGCTTTGGCTTTTGAAGAGCATTTGCCTCCACACCACCAGAAAGGATTTTTCCAGAAGCTGGCTGAACGGTGTTATAGGCGCGAGCCATACGTGTGATAGAATCCAGAAGGATAACCACGTCGTGTCCACACTCTACCAGACGCTTGGCTTTTTCAAGCACCATACTGGCAACATATACGTGGCGATCAGCTGGCTCATCAAATGTCGAAGCAATCACTTCGGCATTTACACTTCGTGACATATCAGTCACCTCCTCAGGGCGTTCATCGATTAATAGAATAATCAAGTAGGCCTCAGGGTGATTCTTGGCAATAGCGTTTGCTACTTTTTGAAGCAGCACAGTTTTACCCGTTTTTGGCTGGGCGACAATCAATCCACGTTGACCTTTTCCTATAGGCGAAAAGAGATCGAGTACACGTAATGAAAGATCCGCATTGGGATCTCCATTATCGCCAAGCGTAAACTTATCTTGAGGGAAAAGTGGAGTAAGGTGATCAAAATTTAAGCGGTCGCGGATTTCAGCCGGTGTACGCTCGTTGATCAATTCGACTTTTAATAATGCGAAGTAGCGCTCTCCTTCTTTGGGAGGACGCACATGCCCATATACGGTATCTCCGGTTTTGAGGCCAAAGAGCTTAATTTGAGAAGGAGAAACATATACATCATCCGGTGAAGGAAGGTAATTGTATTCTGTAGAACGCAAGAAGCCATAGCCCTCAGGAATCACCTCCAGCACACCTTGTGCAGCGATTGACCCGTCGAGTTCTTCGATATTGAAGCCATCATCAGGCTCTTGCCTTGCAGGCTGACGATTGCGATCATTACGGTCGTTGCGGTCACGACGATCATTTCTGTCATTGCGGTCATTACGATCGCGACGATCATTACGGTCGTTACGATTGCGGTCATTTCTGTCATTGCGATCGCCTCGGTCATTACGATCACGACGATCATTGCGGTTGTTGCGGTCGCGACGATCATTGCGGTCGCCACGATCATTCCTATCACCCCGGTCATTACGCTGATCGGAACGGTCGTTTCTGTCACCACGATCATTCCGATCGTTGCGGTCACGGCGATCATTCCGATCACCTCTATCATTTCTGTCGTTACGATCATTTCTGTCGCTACGATCGTTTTTATCATTGCGAGCAGAGGACTCGTCCTCTGGACGGCGGCGTGAACGCGAGCGCGAGCGGCGGCGGTTAGCATCGTCATCCGAGTCATTTTCTGAGCCTTTATCAGATGATGCTGACACCTTCTCTGCTTTTGGTGCTGCTTCTACCTCTTCAGGTTGCATTGCACGGGCAGCTTCTTCAGCACTAAGCACCTTGGGTGCCTCTACTTCTTCAGCTTCAGCATCTGACTTTTTACGAGCTACACGACGGACGCGTGTCACTTTCTTTTTAGCAGGAGCTTTCTCTTCTGAGTCCTCCTCTTTTTTTGCTGCTTTTGCTTTAGGGGCCTCCTTTTCTACAGGTGCATCTTTTTTAGTAGTCTTACGACGGGCACGCGGTTTGGGAGCCTCTTTGGCTTCTTCTTCTTCAGCATCATCAGTAGATGCCTTTTTCTTAGGAGCAGCTTTCTTTTTGGTTGTAGCGCGCTTTGCTGGAGTAGCACGTTTGGCTGCTGGTGTGGCGGCGGCTTTTTGAGCTTGCAGGTCAAGAATCTGAAAGATTAGATCTTGCTTACTTAATTTCTTGTACCGAGGAACTTTTAGTTCTTCAGCTATTTTTTGCAGTTCTGGAACAGTTTGATTGTTCAGGTCAACAATATCGTACATAATGGGATCAAAGAATAGATGGATTTGTACCAAGTAATATGTCCTTTGGGGAAAAGGAATTGGCTACAAATGAGGGGGGAGAAGTATCTGAAGGGAAAATAAAGGCAGAAAAAAGAATAGATGGTTGCCTTTGCTTTTGCAAAAGACGTCAACTGCAATTGATTTTCCAAAAAAAAGAGACTCCAGCCAGGAAGTTCTAGCTGGAGTTGAAATATAGAACACTAAGAGTTATTGTTAGGAGTTACGGGTTTTGAGTTTGGTGACACGAAACTCAAAACACAAAACTTGTCTTTTCAGCTATTATTTATTCCACGGTTACAGACTTGGCCAAATTACGTGGCTGGTCCACATTACATCCACGCATAAGCGCAATATGATAGGAAAGAAGCTGAAGCGGGATAGAAGTAAGCAACGGCAGTACAGCCGCTGGCGCTTTCGGAATTTCGATTACATATTCAGCCAGACGAGGTATCACCTTATCCCCTTCTGTTACAACGGCGATAACCCGCCCCTTACGAGCGGCCACCTCCTCTATATTGGAAACAACCTTTTCATATGACTCGTCCTGTGTTGCAATAAATACGACTGGCATATTTTCATCAATCAATGCAATAGGACCGTGCTTCATCTCAGCAGCAGGATAACCCTCAGCATGGATGTATGATATTTCTTTAAGTTTCAATGCACCTTCTAACGCGACAGGGAAATGATATCCACGGCCAAGGTATAGGAAGTTGGAAGCATCTTTAAACTCTTCTGCGATCTCTACAATCCGGTCATTTTGTTCCAAAATCTTGCGAACCTTAGCCGGAATTTGCAGCAGGCCATCGATCACGCCACGCATCTTATGCTCCATGCCTGTTTCTTTCAAGTCCGAAACGTACATCGCCATAAGTGTTAGAGCAGTCACTTGCGCAGTAAAGGCTTTGGTGGAAGCTACCCCAATCTCAGGACCAGCGTGTGTATATACACCAGCGTGGGTTTCACGTGGAATGGAAGAACCTACGACATTACAAATACCGAGCACCAATGCGCCGCGCTCTTTCGCCAGCTTTACAGCTGCAAGTGTGTCAGCGGTTTCTCCACTTTGACTAATGGCTATGACGACGTCGCCCTTTTGAATAACAGGGTTTCTGTAACGAAACTCCGATGCATATTCTACTTCAACAGGTACGCGAATATGTTCTTCAAACAGATACTCACCTACGAGGCCAGCATGCCAACTAGTGCCACAGGCAATAAAGATAAAGCGTTTTGCTTCCGCCAATTGCTTTCGCACATCTACCAGACCACCAAGCCATACCTTATGATTTTCAGGGTCGATGCGACCACGCATCGAGTCAGCGATAGACTTAGGCTGCTCAAATATTTCCTTCAACATGAAATGCTCGTAACCGCCTTTTTCCAGCGCTTCAAGTTCCATGTCTACCTTTTGAATAAAAGGCTCAAGGATCGTGTTCTCTTTTAGGGTAGAAATGGTGTGGCCATCAGCCGTCACGACCGCCATTTCATCATCATTCAAGTAAATCACATCACGCGTATACTCGATGATCGGTGTAGCATCAGAAGCAATAATGTGCTCGCCTTCACCTACGCCAATTGCGATAGGGCTAGAACGACGTGATACGATGATTTCATCCGGTTGATCCTGACAGAGCACGACGATACCAAATGCCCCTACGACGCGGTTAAGCGCAGCACGCACCGCTTCCGCAGGTGTCAGATTGCCATTTTGGTACAGATGATCGATTAACTGGACCAATACTTCGGTGTCTGTGTCACTTGTGAATGAGTAACCTTTATCGAGTAAGTCCTGCTTCAACAAAGCGTAGTTTTCTATAATTCCGTTGTGGATGATACAGAAGGTTCCTGAAGCTGCCTGATGAGGGTGAGCGTTGATATCATTGGGTGCACCATGGGTCGCCCAGCGGGTATGGCCCATACCGATATTGCCTTTAGGCGTTGCCTCACCAATATGTGCTTCCAGATCAGCAACTTTGCCTTTCTTTTTGTGCACATTCAATTTGCCATCGAGTACAGCTACACCTGTCGAGTCATAACCACGATACTCCAGTCTTTTGAGACCACTAATAAGAATAGGATACGCTTCACGGTGTCCGATGTAACCAACAATTCCGCACATATTTTGAGGGGCTTAAAATGTTAAACTTGGATTATATTCTTGTGCCTTAGACGACAAAAATACAAAATCGTTGCCCTCAAAAAATGCAAAAGAAAAACTCTCGCAAGAGGAATGCCTCAAATAATGTAATATTGTTGCAGCCATCGACACTAATCTACAGTCTTTCTGTGCAAAGGCTTTAGTAAACGTGGCAAGTATAATGTTATGATAACGCTCTCCAGTATCCGCAAGTCATATCCGGTAGGCCGCAGCAGGCGACTGGAAGTACTTAAAGGCATTGATCTCCAAATCAATGAAGGTGAATTTGTCTCCATCATGGGCTCATCCGGTTCAGGAAAATCGACGCTGCTCAATATTCTGGGGATGCTCGATAATTACGATAGCGGTAGCTACACACTTGATGGAACCCTGATTCGAAATTTGAGCGAAACAAAAGCAGCTGTTTATCGCAATCGCTTTTTGGGGTTTGTGTTCCAGTCGTTTAATCTTATTTCATTCAAAACGGCCCTTGAAAATGTAGCCCTTCCGCTATATTACAAAGGTGTTAGCCGCAACAAGCGCCGCAAAATGGCGCTCGAATATCTTGACAAAGTTGGCCTTGCAGACTGGGCAGAGCATCGTCCCAACGAACTTTCTGGTGGACAAAAACAGCGTGTAGCCATTGCCCGCGCTCTGATCTCTGAGCCGAGCGTCTTGCTGGCTGATGAGCCTACCGGAGCACTCGACTCGCAGACATCCTACGAAGTCATGGATGTGCTCAAATCGATTAATAATGATGGCATCACCGTGGTTATCGTAACACACGAGCATGACATAGCCGAGATGACACAACGAACGATCAACCTAAAAGACGGGGTGGTTGTATCCTGAAACCTGATATTGTGATGAAAAAAGCTCCGATACGCATCGCGATTTTCGCTTCGGGCGGAGGCTCCAATGCCGAGGCTATCATGCAGCATCTTCAAGGCTCTTCGTCTGGCGAGGTTGTTTTGGTTTGTACCAATAAAAGCACAGCTGGCGTGCTGGATCGCGCCAAGCGCTTTGATATTCCAACAGCTGTTCTCCCAAAAACAAGCTATACCGATAGCCAGACATTGATCACACTGATGGAGGAACACCGCATCGATCTCATCGTCCTGGCAGGTTACCTCAAGCTTATTCCAGAAGCATTTACCCGCCATTTTCACAAACGCATTCTCAATATTCATCCCGGCCTTATTCCTGAGTTTGGAGGAAAAGGCATGTATGGCATGAATGTGCACAAAGCCGTCATCGAGCAGCAGGCGCCTGCTTCTGGCATTACGATTCACTTCGTGGACGACCAGTACGATCACGGCATGACGATACTGCAACATGCGATTCCTGTCGATCCTGACTGGTCGCCAGAAGAACTATCGCGCAAAGTGCTCACGATAGAGCATCACTGGTTTCCGCAAATTGTCGTTCAGGTCTGTAATGATTTGTACCAAAACTCCCACGCATGATTCCACTTTCCGTCCCACATATCGCCGGTAATGAATGGGAATATGTCAAGCGCTGTCTTGATAGTGGATGGGTTTCTTCCGCGGGCTCTTTTGTCGATGATTTTGAACAAAAAATAGCCCAATACACCGGAGCCAAACATGCTATCGCAACTGCGAGTGGCACAGCTGCTCTCCACACGGCGCTCATACTCGCGGGCGTTCAGCAAAACGATTTGGTGATCATTCCGAACCTGACCTTCGCCGCCACGGCGAATGCCGTTCGATATCTCCATGCCGATCCTATCCTATGCGATGTACGCCATAACACCTGGCAGCTCGACCTGGACCTGCTAGATGACTGGCTCGCGACCCAGACTAAAATTAAAGACGGAGTCTGCATTCATCGCGATAGCGGGCGCAAGATTCCTGCAATCATTCCTGTCCATGTCCTCGGCAATATGGTCGATATGGAAAAATTAAAGGAGCTGGCTACTGCCTATCAGCTGACTATTGTGGAAGATGCGGCGGAAGCACTGGGTTCGTTTTGGGGAACCAAACATGCGGGCACGATTGGAAAAATTGGCTGCCTGAGTTTTAATGGGAATAAAATCATGACCACGGGTGGTGGTGGCATGATCCTCACCGATGATGATGATCTCGCTAAAAGGGCGCTTCACCTTACGCGTCAGGCCAAGACTGACCCGGTGGAATATGACCACGACGAAGTCGGCTTCAATTATCGACTATCGAACGTTTCGGCGGCGATTGGTGTGGCGCAATTGGAACAGATAGAGGCTTTTTTAACAAAAAAACGAAACCTAGCCGTCCGTTACAGAGAAGCGTTCTCCGACATTTCAGGCATTTTTTTACAACAAAAAACGCTCCTCTCAACCACTAATCACTGGCTGTTTACCATCGGCTGTGAGCGGAGTCGTGAACTCATGGCGCACCTCGATAAGCATGGTATTCAGTCGCGCCCGCTCTGGCGCCCCATGAATCAGCTGCCGATGTATCGCGAGTGTATGTACATCTCGGAGCAGGATGTCGCGGGCATATTGAATAAGGCTTGCCTGAGTATTCCGTGCAGCAGCAATCTCAGTGAAGAGGATCAGGAAACGGTGATTAAACAAATTCGGGAGTTTTATGATTAAGTATGGCGCGTACAATTTTTCAGGGTTGCTAACCTCTGTCAGGGCTTTAACCACAATGCTTAAGCCCTGACAGAGGTAGTGCAACCAGCTGTTTAATGTTTGTAAAAACAAGGCTATTGGCTGTTGGCCTCAAATGAGCAAAATCACCCAGTGAACAAAAAAGCAATCATTATAGGAGCAGGAGTTGGGGGGCTGGCTAGCGCTATCCGCTTGCGCCTCAAAGGCTACGCCGTGCAGGTTCTGGAAGCGAATGCTGCACCAGGTGGCAAACTCGCTGAATTTACCATTGGAGCGGGCTACCGATTCGATGCCGGACCATCGCTTTTTACGCTTCCTGAGCAAATGGAGGCGCTTTTTGCGCTGGCAGGAAAGAAGACGGCTGACTATTTCGAATATGATCAGCTGGAGATTATTTGCAAATATTTCTACGAAGATGGGACCCGGATTCGTGCCTGGAACGACCCCGAGCGTTTTGCCAAAGAGATCGAAAACCAAACTGACGAAACAGCTGATAACGTACTCGCCGCGCTCAAAAAGAGCAAGAAAATGTACGACATTACGCATCACGTTTTTCTGGAGCGATCTTTACACAAAGTCAGCACCTACACGCGAAAAGACACGCTGATATCGATGGCGAAACTGCCCGCGATTGATCCTTTTCGGACCATGGCAAAAGCGAATGCAGATCAGTTTTCCGACCCACGGATCGTGCAGCTTTTCAATCGCTATGCGACCTATAATGGCTCTGACCCTTATCAGGCTCCGGCGACACTCAATGTCATTCCACACCTGGAATTTAACATGGGTGCTTTTTTGCCGAAAGGCGGCCTAATAGCCATTCCCCAAAGCTTGTTTAAACTCGCAAAAGACCTCGGTGTAGAATTTCATTTTGGTACAAAAGTGAGCCGTATTCTGTACGAAAAAGGCGAGGCCAAAGGGGTGGAATATGTGTCGCAAGCGATCACTTCGCTGATGGATGGACTTGTAGGGAAAGGAGAAGGTATTCACGATCAACATGAGCAGATTGAAGCCGCTCAGATGAAAGCGGATGTTGTGGTTTCGAATATGGACGTCATGCCGACGTATCGGCGGCTATTGCGCGATCAGCCTGCACCAGAACGTACGCTCAAGCAACCCAGAAGCAGTTCTGCGCTTATTTTTTATTGGGGAATGAATAAAACGTTTCCAGACCTTGATCTCCATAATATCTTTTTTAGCAAAGAATACGAAGCTGAGTTTGAACATATTTGGAAGAAAAAAGACATCTATCACGACCCCACGGTTTACCTTTTTGCCAGCAGCAAATTATTACCTGAAGACGCTCCAGAAGGGTGCGAAAACTGGTTTGTGATGATCAACGTTCCGGCGAATGATGGCAGCCAGGATTGGGACGCGCTAATACCGCTGGCGCGCAAGCATATCATCGCTAAACTGGAAGGCATTTTGGGTGAAGAAATTGAAGCGCATATTGAGGCTGAGGAAATTCTGGACCCACGCGGCATCGAGAGCCGCACGGCTTCCTACCAGGGTGCTTTATATGGCAGCAGTTCGAATAATATGTGGGCTGCATTTCTCCGCCACCCCAATTTCTCCTCCAAAATCGCGAACCTCTACTTCTGTGGTGGAAGCGTCCATCCAGGCGGAGGAATTCCGCTAAGCTTGCTTTCTGCGAAGATTGTGGGTGATATGGTTTAGATTTATGGATCATTAGCAATTAGTCATGTGTAGGATTGGTGGCGGTTGAATGCGCTTTGACTATTGTGTGATAACGCTTGATATTGCAGAGAGGCGCTATAAAAGCTGCGTGTATGCACAATTGTTGTGCTTCATTTAGAGAAAAATGGAAAACGAATTAGATCAAATAATAG
Organism: Bacteroidia bacterium; assembly: GCA_045106685.1. Classification (GTDB taxonomy): domain Bacteria; phylum Bacteroidota; class Bacteroidia; order J057; family J057; genus JAUIGE01. Next base: position 23,016 of record JBGCFB010000235.1, read on the forward strand.
AGTCAATACCCAAAGAGGTTTCGTTGAAGAAAATTGTCGATTTTGATAATTTTGATAAAAGACTTTCTTCAATTAATGTATTGTTTGCAAATACCATTGGTGTTTGTGAAAATCATATTGAATTCTGTCCTGATAATGAACCAGCTTTGAGGGAAGAAGAGTTATCTTGGATTTGGTCATATAGACCTGACTTAGCAGACGAATTGCTAAAACTAGAATTATCAGATGATTTGAGGATGCTAATTAATTCTTACAAATCATCTGAGATGGATAAGTTCTGGGAGTATTTAGGTTAAGGGAATAGGAAATCATATATCAATTTTGAAACTCAAATAAACAGCACGTTAAGTCATTTATTGAAAATTTTAAACCCTTGAAAAAAGAAAGCAACATAAAAGCTAGATCACGCGAATTCAAGGTCAATGGCAAGCTTGAAAAAATACTCTGGATCACTTTATTATGGACCCTATTTTCGGTTTTTCAGTTTTTAGTAGGCTATACAACATTAATCGATTTTAACGTCGACCTTTCAAATCTGAATCCAGTTACTTTTTTAAAGGGAAGTATATTTATAGGAATTGTTGCCGGCCTACTTGGTGGCAGTCTTATTGTGTTTTTTTGGGAAAACTGGCTTAGAACCAAATCCTATAGTTGGTCACTTCTAAGCATTTTCGGGTCTTATACTATTCTTTTCTTCTTGGTACTGACAATAGGTGATCTGTTTTCACCAGAAACTCAGTTGGACAGCCCTCTCATTCACTTAGATTCATGGAAAGAGGCTTGGTCGACTCTAACATCACTTTCGTTTATCTATAACTATTTGTCGTGGCTGACGGTAGTCATCTTTACACTAATTGCATTGTTGGTAAATGACAAATATGGACCAGGTGTATTCAAGGCCTTCTTACTCGGGAAGTACTTCCATCCAAAACGGGAAGAACGCATTTTCATGTTTTTAGACCTTCGCGGCTCAACAACCATTGCAGAACAATTAGGGGAAAGAAGATACTTCAATTTTCTCAAAGACGTCTTTAGGGATTCTACTCCTGAAATTTTAAAATCAAAAGGAGAGATCTACCAGTATGTAGGTGATGAGATCGTAATAAGTTGGAAAAAAGATGCAGGAACACTGAATGCCAATTGCTTGCAATGCTTCTTTGATACTCAGCAGAGATTATTGGATAATGCATCCTATTACCGGGAAAACTATGATGGCATTGTCCCTGAATTTAAAGCGGGATTGCACTTTGGTTTCGTTATGGTCGGTGAAATAGGTATCGTAAAAAGAGACATCGCATATTCTGGAGATGTGCTAAATACGGGAGCACGCATTCAGTCAAAATGTAATGAACTAGGTGTGAATATTTTAATTTCTAAGAACCTGCTTGTTGCATTAGGAGCTTTACCTAATCCATTTAAACCTAGAGAGATTGGTGAGATTGACTTGCGAGGAAAGCAACATTCCGTAACGTTATATACCGTGTAGATAAATAGATTTGAAATCTATCGCCAGCAAGAAAAAGCACAATGAAAAACCTAAGCCACTACGTCGCCATCTATAAGGAACAACTTGCCAAAGGAGACATCCTGATTGCCTATAACGAGTTGGTGAAATTTGTGATGAAGCTGAGGACCGATTTCATCAAAAATCTGTCTGGAGAATACTCGTTTTCGGGGATCCTTCATGGATATATGGACTACACCTATTTCTACTACACCAACGACTTTTTGAAAAGTAAAAAGCTGAAATTGGGACTCGTGTTGAATCATGTAGAAATGCGATTCGAAATCTGGCTTTTAGGCAATACGATAGCCGTTCAAAAAAACTATTGGGAGTTATTGAAGGATACTAAATGGAATAAGGACAAGACCGAAATGCCCAAATACTCCATTTTAGAAGCGATAATAGAGGATAGCCCCGACTTTGATGATCTCCCTTTTTTGTCCCAAAATCTTGAAAAAAGCCTGATTGAAGTGTCTGGGGAGATCATG
>JBGCFB010000236.1:0-8126 GCA_045106685.1 Bacteroidia bacterium
ATAGCAAGCGAGTACACCCGATCCCATTCCGAACTCGGAAGTTAAGCCGCTTCGCGCCGATGGTACTGGAGTAAAATCTGGGAGAGTAGGTCGACGCCAACCTTCAAGCCCTTCACATACGTGAAGGGCTTTCTTTATTTATATAGAAAAAGCTAATTTGAGGACTTTACTTCCAATAACTGCCCTCAAATGAAAAGACTATTTTCTGTCTTCGTCGCCATTGCTTTTTTGACTTCGCCATATGTATACACACAGAACTCATCGAAGGAATCCAAATACTATTATTCAGAATTAAAAGTAGGTAAGACTGAACCTATCCAAGCTCGAATTCTATTTGAAGGCTTTTACGATTTGTTAAAGTGGAAAGGCGACTATTATATTCGTAAGGATGATGAGTCTGTAGTAAAACTCATAGAGAAAAAGGCAAGTGTTAATCCTGCCAATGGAAACTTAATTAAAACCCAAAAGCCCTTTATTCCGATTCTTGTATCACTTTTCGAAGATTGTGAAGAGCTTGCTTTTGGATTATTGACAACTGAAATTCTGGTACGAAATAGGGCAGAGGATTTTGTGGATCTCTTAAAGCAATATCACGTCTGCCGCAATCTCCCATTCACAGAGATTGATGCTGAAGTTCCCTGGAATCAATTGAGCATAGGACTTCGTGCCGAAGTAGGCTTGGATCAATTTGGAGTATCTATCTCAAATATCCCAAACACTCAGCTATTGAGTAAACTGGCGCGAGCTTCATTTAACTGGGCTCCAGGAGGTGCTATATTTTTTAATATAAGAGCAAGTAACCCTCGCCTCTATAGAAAAACTGCTTATGAAGCTAGCCTAGGCTTGAGAACGGTTCAAGCTAACTATTCTGAATTGACAATGATTCCCGCAATATCAAATGATCCAGTCAAGACCTTGGAAATGAATCATCAGCATGAAACAATAAGTTTAAAGGTTGGAATTGTCAGTATGTTATCGCCTAGTAATAATACACTTTATTGGAAATTATGCTTAGGAATTAATTATCCTTTGAGCAGTAATCGCAGATTCGACGATGTAATCGTCAGGAGGCTTGTTGAGGATGCATCTGGTAACCCAAGTCTTTCCACAAATAACCAAGACCCATTTTCTTCTCAAGTCGTGTTAGGACCAAATTTAGTGGGAGGCCTTGAACTAGGACATAGATGGTCCCTTTCTGCAGCTTCATATTCTAGAAGTACATTTGTATTGGGGCTTCAACTTGCCTGGGAAGGTGATACTAGCCAGGGCGTCAGTGCTCCTTTTGGAAGATTTTTAAATATTAGCAACCGAAATGTTTCGCTCAAACTGGTGACTGGAATTGATTTTTGATCCTAATCAGTTTTTGATGACCAGTTTTTTCGTAAGACGGCTTTTCCCGAGGTTCAGCTGAATGATATATGTTCCTGGTTCCAGATTAGTGGTGTTCAGTGTGATCTTTTGCTTGCCGCGTTGTATATATTCCTGATACTTGCTCAAAGAGCGTCCTTGGATATCGGATATATGTATATGCGATACACCTTGGAACTGCGTCGTGAATGCTAATGTCACAGATTTTGCGTCAACTGGATTAGGATATAGTACGAAATCAGGTAGTTCTTGGTCTTGAAGTGTTCCTATACTGGTTGCGACAAGATCATTCGTATATAATTTTGTGAAAGGGCGACTAGCTCTGCCATTTGATAGCCCTCCAGAAAGAATAGCATCCAAGTCACTATCTCCATCAATATCTGTAAAGTTTACTGAAGACAGCCGAGTTCCTATAAAGGGGCTATTAGAAAGAGGGATGAAGTTACCGGAACCATCATTTAGGTAAATATTTTCCGTTGTGCCATTTCTTGAACCATTTTCAACGGATGTAAGTAAGTCGAAATCTCCATCATTATCGAGATCACCAAACCTAGATGGCCCTGATACAGCTTTGGGTATGTTACCTGAAAGGAGGAAAATGCCATTCCCATCATTTTTATAGATATATGTCCTAAATGTATAGCTTGGGTCAATTCCAGAGGTAAGCACATCGAGATCATTATCATTATCAATGTCTTCGAAAATAATGGGACCTGAATAGACAGGCTGTAAACGCATTCCTATCGCTTTTGTGAATTTTCCTGATCCATCATTCAACAATAATTGGGTCAATATCTTTCGGCTTGGGGTGAAGCCAGAACATATCACATCTAGGTCACCATCTTTATCTACATCTCCAAAGTCAGCGTTTATGTTATAAAGTGAATCAGAAAATGGAGTAGAAGTAGGGCTTTTTGTGAATTTTCCTGCCCCATCATTTGTATAGTACGATAACAAAAAACCAGCCCAGGTTTGACCTGTTATTAGGATATCTGAATCATTATCTCCGTCTAGGTCTGCGAATACTAAATCTCCGCCTATTGTAGCGCTATTACTAATTCCCGCAGCATAGATGAAATTGTTTGAACCATTATTGTAGTAAAGCTTTGTAATAAGTGTGTTTGAAGCGTTTCGACCCATGAGAAGGACATCTAAATCATTATCTCCATCCATATCGGAAAATGCTAGCTTCCCTAAACTGACTCCTTCGAAAGGAGTGCCAAGAATTTCGATGAAAACTCCCTTACCGTCATTAACATATAGTTTAGTAATAGGTATTTCAGCACTATTTAATCCTGTAATAAAGACATCCTGATCATTGTCCTGATCAATGTCTATAAAGTCTATTGAACTGCTAGAAATGTCTGAAAAGGGAAGGCTCGGCATATCACTAAAGGTACCTGAACCATCATTTAGGTAAATATTTGCCATTGGTCTAAATAGACTATCCATCCCTGTAATAAGCACATCTTGGTCATTATCGTTATCGATATCCCAAAATGTTAACTCGCCGAGTTGCATTTTTGAAAAAGGGGCTGCCACTTTTTGATAAATACCCTTCCCATCATTCAGATACAAATTAGTAGAAGGGTTATAGTTACTGTCCTGGCCTGCTATACATAAGTCTAAATCGCTGTCGTCGTCAACATCAACAAACGAAACATCACCAGAACTTACTCCGACTAAAGCCGTGCCGAGCATTTCAGTAAATTCCCCACTCCCGTTATTGGTGTAAAGTATTGCAACGGGATTTCGAATGGTGTCTCGACCTATAAGCAGAAGATCTTCATCATTATCGCCATCCACATCAGTGAAGGAAACAGTACTAAAGCCTACCGGTTCAAAGGCAGTACTTGTATCTTCTGTAAATATACCCAGGCCATCATTCGTATAAAGTTTTGTAACAAGGGTTTGTAAGCTTATTCCTGTAATCAGAAGATCGAGATCATTGTCTCCGTCCACATCAGAAAAAGCAAGGTCGCCACTTGTTATCCCTTCAAATGGTGTTCCTACTACTTCTGTAAATCTACCAGATCCGTCATTTGTATAAAGAATTGCTTTTAGCTCATTGCGAAATCCGCTCCCGATAAGCATAAGATCCTGATCATTATCACCATCTATATCTGCAAATGCTGTAGCGCCTCGATTGACTCCTTCCAAACGTCTACTACTAGCCAGGGGAAACTTGCCAAAACCATCGTTGAGATATAATATAGTACTAAAGCCTGTGCCAGCAGATGGCTGCCCAGATATCACAACATCCAAATCATTATCGCCATCTACATCAGCATAGGATATGGTACTTAAGGCCACCTGAGAACTAAAAAACTCATTACTCAATTCTAAGTAGTCACCTAAACCATCTCCAAAATACAAGAGTCCGACACCGTCTCCTGCGCCATTTTCACCTGTGAGAAGTACATCAGAAGTACCATCACCATTAAAATCAGCTACGGCTGTGGCTCCTGTGGATACTTTTTCAAACGTGATACTAGGAAGGACTTCTGTGAAAGATTGACCGATGAGAGCCTGGAAGGAGAAAATAAAAATGAGATGTAGAATATTTTTCATGATGTTGGGAGTAATGGAACTATACTAAGAATTATCACGATTGGGTTGGACTTCCTCACCACAATGCTTAAAGCGGTTGGAACCTGAGAGAGGTTGGCAAACGATACAAAACCAACCGTGATAATCATTAATAGAAGCAGAATAAGTTTTCGGAATACAAACTTAAAATACAGCAAAATTACGGACAGCCCTAACAATCATGTCATTAGAATCACTCACTGAGCAAACCATCTGCCTGATACAATTCAACTGACTTTTTAACAAGCGCTTTTAAATTCGTCTCAAACTCATCGTCCATTTTTTTGATATGGAAGCATGATTTTCCTTTTAGCGCTTTTTGCAAGTCTTCAGGAAGCGCTCCGATTTGTTCCTTATGTGTGTACGTAGGGAAAAAGTAAAACCTGACATCCTTAGGCTTTGGGATGACGGTAGAAAAGTAATGACCTTCTACTTTTTTCTTGCCTTGCATAACTTCAATGGTACCCGACATCTCAAATTTTTCATTGGTGTCAGAAGTAATCTTCAAAGGTCCTACATGCTCCTTAAGGATGTTTACCAGTTTCTCACGGATTTCTGTTAGGTCTTTTGTCATTAGGATTGGGTTTTATGTTTCAAATTTAGTGATCAGTTACTGGAATTCGGCATTTGATATTGAATGTATCCCAACCGATTTCTTCGGGCCCTTGGATAAATTCTTCAATAGCAGGGTAGTGGATAGGAACATAACTGGTACTAGGCAACCATTCCCGGTAAAGAAAATCCCAGGCTTGAGCCACATGTTCAAGATTGCCTTGAACATGTACTGTTGCATAATCACCTTCAGGAATACTCCCAAAGCTGATCTGAGGATGATTGGGATATGGTTGATTTAGTTTCAAAGCAAAATCATATCTGAATTTACTAGCAGGCGTTACCTCTGGATTATCGATTGACATTCCGAACCTTGTTTTTTCACCTTTAATGTTGATGCTGTTATGTTCGGCCCAGGTCATCAGGGCTTGATATTGTTCTATTAGCCCGGAACCATCTATTCCAAAAATTGCCTTAACACTTGCAATCGGAATTTCAGGCAACCTTTCAATTTTCACTTCAAATTGCTGTTTAGGTAATTTTCTGCTGTTATCAATGCTAAGATAAAAGTCTTGAGCATGAGACTCTTGATAAATCCTGCTATCGTGGAGCGCTTTGTTTTTTCTAAATGCTCCTGGCGTTATGTTGTACCTGGATTTGAACTGACGAGAGAAATTTTCCGGAGATGAAAACCCTATCTCGTAGCCTATTTCAGCAATTTTGAGCTTTTGTTCATATTTCAATAGAAACACCGCTTTTTCAAGCCTGAGCCTTAATAATGACTCATAAGGACTCTCTCCAGCGATTGCTTTGAATATTCGATGGAAATGAAATAGAGAAAAACCACTTAGTCTCGCGAGGTCTTTAACGCTTATTTCTTGTTCCAAATTCGCATCAATGTACGTAAGCACATTGCCTATCTGATTATGGTAAATCGAGCTCAATTTTAATATTTTTTAATACTTCTTACAGACGCCTTAATATTTCCAGACTACCTCTTAGTGCTTCTTGCAGGTGAATTTAAAACCTATAGAACAAGCAAAAAAATGAAGCACTTCATTACTACTCTCGGATTCATGCTGGCTGCTTTGGCAGTCTTTGCCCAAATACAGCTCGCCAAAGACTTGGTTACTGTTCCTTACAGTCAGGATCATAAAGCAAGTTATGTTAAGGACTTCGTCGAACTAAACGGAGTCCTATACTTTAGCGCAAATACTTCTGAAACAGGGCGAGAGCTCTGGCGATCAGATGGCACTGAAGCAGGAACCTGGATGGTTAAGGATATATTTCCTGGTTGGAGAGATGGGGACGTGAAAGAAATTACCGTGTTCAATAACCGACTGTACTTTCGCGCGAATTCTCCTGGATATGGATATGAGCTTTGGGTAAGTGATGGTACTGCAGCAGGAACACACTTATTTGAGGACTTATTTCGTGGTAATGATAGTGGTAATCCTACGCTATTTACTCTGAGTGGTGGCCTCCTGTTTTTTAGTGCAAATAGTGGAGTAGTTCTCAATAAGGAGCTTTGGAGAAGTGATGGTTCTCCATCGGGTACCTACAGAGTAAGGGACATTTTCGTTGGTGATGAAGGTTCCTATCCTTCATCATTAATCGATTTGAATGGAACCCTATATTTTGCAGCAGAAACAGCCGCTCACGGTAGAGAATTATGGAAATCAGACGGCACACACGCTGGGACACAGCTTGTCAAAGACATTTATCCAGGAATTTCATCAGGGATGGAGTATATTTTTGAGCCAGGTAAAAAAGAGATTGTTGCTTTTCAGAATAATATATGGTTTGCGGCTAATTCAGCCTCCAATGGTACCGAACTCTGGGTAAGCGATGGCACTACAGCCGGGACGCAACTCATGAAGAATCTTAATCTTTTTGCACTCGACTCTGACCCTGAAAACTTCACCTTAGCAGGAAATAAGCTATACTTTACCGCAGAGACTGTACTGAATGGTAGAGAATTATGGGGCACCGATGGAACCGTTGCAGGAACCGTAATGATTGAAGATATTGAGCCAGGAGCAGGAAGTAGCAACCCTCGCCATATGATTTCGTCTGCTGGGATTCTCTATTTTAGTGCTAGCACTACCACGCATGGTTCTGAGTTATGGCGAAGCCTTGGGACGAGTTTTACAACCTATCAGGTCGCTGATATAAGACCAGGAGCAGATGGCTCAATCCCAAGGCCATTGGCTTATATGGGAGGAAAAACATATTTCAGCGCGAATAATGGAATCCAGGGCCATGAGCTTTATTCAACTACAGGGGCAGCTCATACTACGAGTTTAGTTCGTGACATGTATCTAGGTTCGAGTAATGGTATTAGTGTATATACAGATGCTATTGTGTTTCAAAACAAACTCTTTTACTCGGGTGGAACGGTTACCACAGGACTAGAATTAGCTAGTAGCGATGGCACCATATTAAGCACGCAGGTTGTGAAAGATATTCGGCCTCAGCACAATGGTGATATGGAAAGAGAGAATTTTTATCTCGTACCGAACGGAAATTCAGTGTATTGTGTAAGCTCTATTCCTGGGGTAGGTAAAGAGTTGTGCAAATCTGACGGTACAGGTGCCGGAACAGGCGTAGTGAAAGATATTTCACAGGGAGGGCACCTTCCTCCCAGACACCTCTTTTCTCATCAGAATACACTTTTCTTTTCCGCTAATAATGGCAATGACGGTTTGGAGCTTTGGAAAACAACTGGTTCTGAAATATCGACTGTGCAAGTTGCAGATATCAACCCTGGTCAGGCAGGCTCGAGTCCCAATCTTTATTATTCTTATAAAGGAGACCTTTATTTTATAGGCAATTCAGGATGTTGTGGCTATGCCTTGATGAAATATGACGGATTGAGCGTGAGTATTATTAAGGGTAATATAGGCTTCTACGTGAGTTATTTAGGTGCTAGGCCCACACGCATTTTGGAGCATCAGAATATTATGTATTTCGCTTCAGGAATTCCAAACGGAGTTATAGATGAATTATGGCGAAGTGATGGTACGACGATGGGGACCTATTTAGTAAAAGACATAAACCCTGGAAACCCACGGGCATCAGTAAGAAGCCTAACAAGCCTGGGCAATGACATTTACTTTACCGCAGATGATGGTGTACATGGTACAGAGTTGTGGAAAAGTGATGGTACTGCATTGGGAACCGTTCTAGTCAGAGATATTCAAACCGGCCCGGATGGAAGCTTTCCTGAAGACCTTATTGTAATGAATGGAAATCTCTACTTCCGAGCTTCTACAGGAACCAACGGAGAAGAATTATTTCGCTACAATCCAGCGATCAACAGTCTCACATTAGTTAAAGAGATCGGTTTCTCACATAATAGCTCCTATCCCGACAATATGGTCGTGTACAACAATGCGCTATACTTTACCGCAAGCGATGGAATACATGGTCGCGAAATATGGAAAACTCAGGGAACCTCAAGCTCCACTCAAATGCTAAAAGATATTTATCCAGGCAAAGAAGGTTCAGGAATTGAAAAGCTTGTCTCAGCCGGTGGTTATCTTTTCTTCACAGCCTCGGATTCGATTCACGGTCATGAACTTTGGTCCAGTGATGGAACGCTAGCTGGAACAACC
>JBGCFB010000237.1:0-20702 GCA_045106685.1 Bacteroidia bacterium
CACCACCATCATCTGAGCGTAACACTCTGTAGCATGCACCAGGAAAACCAGTAGGAGTTGCTCCTGAACTAGCTGGTGGTTCTTCTTCTATAAGTGCATATACACGGTTAGCATCAGAGGGGGCAACGGCTATCTCTATTCTTCCGAAATCAAGGTTAATGGGGTCGGGAAGTCCACTCCCTGGCGAAAATAAAGGTTGCCATGTTCCAAATTGCCCATCAGCTGTAGACTTATAAATTCCGTCAGACTCAAAAGCAGCTCCAGCTCCTCCTCCTGGCACCGGCCCAAAGCCCATCGAAACAAAAATATCTCCATTTTGGGCAATTTCAATATCTGCCGCACGATTCGAAAGCGAACCCATTCCAAGAACTGTAGTACTTCCTGGGTTCATATCCAAGACAGGGCTCCAATTTATTCCAAAATTAGTCGATCGAAAAAGACCTGCCTCTCGCGTAGAAGCCAATATGGCCCCCGAATTTGTTACTGCAATCTTTTGAATATGATCGAAACGGCGATCCGTTTGGGTTACCTCAGTAGCCTGAAGATGGCTCCAAGTAGCACCCCCATCTGTTGATCGCCAAATACCTGCTCCTACAATTCCATCAAAAGCAAACCAACCTTCGCCTGTACCTGCATACATCGTACTCGGACTTACAGGGAAATTCATGAGGTCAGGAGGGCCTTCTGCCAAAGCCGATATAGCAATATTGGGGATACCTTGTGGTACGCCTGTCACGGGATTGGGAGCAGTCCATTGACCTCCTGTAACTTCTTCCCAGACAGGAGTAGGAGCATAGGGATCGCGGCAAACCCATAAGCCTCCGGCAACGCCACCAATCCAAAGCTGATCAGCTTGGTCTATCAGCATGGCTCTTACTCTTCCGCCTACTCCTTGTGGGCCTTTGGATGCCCAACCACAGGCGAATCCATTATTGACAGGACTCAGAGGTCCGAAAGCATTAGAAGGAGGTTTATTTTATGAATCAAAAGCTCTTTTTACTCTCCATCCAGGCGTAACTCCCCGGGCTGGGTCATGCGTTTGCAACATATGGTGAGCCAAATCAGGCTCCATTAGCGTCTGGCTTTTAGTGATGGTCTTGCGTTGTTCTTGACAACTCAAAACAAGGCAAATAAAAATAATGAAGGAGAGTGTAAGGTATTTCATAGCTTCGTATAGTTTCACACAATTTACCTATTTATTGCTAGAAATTCTAATACTCCAATTTATCCTTAGAATAGTATTATCGAATATATTTCACCCTATTTACGATGCATTTCCTCCACCCCAGTCCAACTTTCTGGAACAGGGTTTTCTACATTGAACTTAGACTTTATGAGGTAATTTTGGGCGGCTTTGTCTTCGGGATAATATGCCAATACGCGCTCAAAAGCGTCTACAGCAAGACCGAAATCTTGACCAAAGAAGGCTTTAGTGCCTGTTTCGAAATCATGGCGCGTGGCCTCTTTTTTATCAGCAATAACAGGATCATCTCCGTCATAAAAATCGTAGATATCTACCGGGTGATGTTTCCCTTTTACCAACACCTTCCCTAAGAATCGGAATCGGAACACTTCAGGATTGGTGAGCTTATCGACCGTTTCATCACTTACGATCAGTGAAGAACTAAAGTACTTCGTGAGGCCTTCCATTCTGGCGGCGGTATTCACGGTATCGGAAACCACCCCTGCCTCCATGCGCACAGAGTCTCCAATGATTCCAAGCATAAGTGGGCCATTATGTAGTCCAATACCAATCTTGATCGGCTTACGCCCAAGGCCGGCGCGGTACTCATTATAGTTGCGCACAGCACGGTGCATCCCTACGCCAGCGGAGATTGCATCCTCTGGATTATTGAGAAATAGCGCCATTACGCCATCACCATAATACTGGTTTACAAAGCCTCGGTTTTCCTGAATAATAGGGCCTACCCTACCCAGGTAGGCATTCATGAAATTGAAGTTCTCCTGGGGAGTCATCGTTTCTGACAATGTTGTGTAGGCGCGGATATCAGAGAAAAACACGGTTACGTCTTTTTCTACCTGATCTCCCAGCTTGACATCCAGAATGGTTTCATGACCAAGTGCACGCAAGAATTCGTGGGGTACGAAGCGTCCATAAGCCGCATTGATCCGCAGAAGCCCAAGGTGGGTTTTAATCCTGGCCAGGATTTCGTCTTTACTAAAGGGTTTCGTCAAATAATCATTTGCGCCCATATCCAGCCCTTCCACCAAGTCTGAAACCTGGTTTTTCGCAGTAATCATAATGACAGGAAGCTCTGATGGCAAAAAGCGCTTTCGTATCTCGCGACAGACTTCGTAGCCACTCATTTTGGGCATCATAATATCGAGCAGAACGAGGTCAAATTTCCCACCTGCATCGAGAAGCTTGAGCGCTTCCGCTCCGTTCATCGCCGATACCACCTGATAGCTTTGTAGTGAAAGCTGGTTTTTTAATACTTGCTGATTGATCGGTTCATCATCGACGACGAGGATCCGTATGGTTCTTCCATTCACCAGGCTCGGCATAACGCTAGGCGTATCCAGCGGCTGTAACTCTACCGATAGTGGCTGCTCGGTTTTCGCTGCGCTTTCTGATTTTTGGACCGCTTTTGAGACTTGTTCTAAATCTGCAAAGGAAGTAGGTCTCGACTCTCCCGCCGCAATCTCTGAACTCGGAAGTGTAAAGTAGAAATTTGATCCAACGCCTTCTTCTGACTCCAACCAAATACGGCCACCATGCAAATTCACTAATTGTCGTGTAATGCTGAGGCCGAGTCCGGTTCCGCCATATTGACGGGCAACGGAGCCGTCACCTTGTTCAAAGGATTCGAAAATACGGCTTTGTCGGTCGGCTGGGATTCCTGGCCCAGTGTCTGAGACACGTATCTCCAGCATGTCGCCGTTTGCGATGGCATGAACAGCAACTTCTCCTTCGTCGGTAAACTTGATTCCGTTACCGACGAGGTTATAAAGAATTTGCTGAAGTCGATTTTCGTCTGCATTGGCAGCTTGCAGGTCTACAGGAACGGCGTTGACAAGTTCGATGTCTTTGCCTTCTAATAGCGGCTTACTTACTTCCAACACCACGTCCACAAGGGCGCGTAAATCGACAGGCCTTCTTCGCAGTTCAAGCTCAAAGTTTTTGAGCTTTGAAAAATCGAGGAGATCGTTCACGAGGCTTCCTAGTCGTCTTCCCGAGGAGACGATCATGCCGAGATCATGCTGCGTTTTTTCTGAAAGTGGCCCGCCTACTCCTGCCTTTAAGGATTCTGCCAAACCGATAATTCCGTTGAGTGGCGTGCGTAGTTCGTGGGAAGTATTAGCAAGAAATTCGTCTTTTAACTTATCAGCTTCCAGCAACTGGCGATTGAGTGCTTCCTGGCTGCGAAGCTTCGATTTCTCTGCTGTTTTTATTTTGTACCCAAGTCCTAAACTAAATATCAAAATCTCAACAATTACCGCTCCCAGGTAATACATAAAGGAGTTCTCGATCGTAATAAAATTGTTGACGATTGCGGTACCAAATGCAAAGATGATAACACAAGTAGAGCCAGCAATAAAGAAGCGAGATAATGCACTATCGGTACGAAATAGACGGATAATAAGAATAATAGCTACAATAGCGTCCAATATAATAACACCAAACTCGATTTTATTTACTGCCAATAGATCGAAGTCAAAGAGCAGGATAAATATTTCACAACAAAGGATAAAAATCTTTAATAGAATGTAACGAAAAAGCCATTTATCCCATTTAGGAATAACCCGCTTAGTATCAACAAATGACCTTCCAAACTGAAAATAAAATATGCTTATCAGGCCTAGTGAAACGAACCCAAAAAAGGTGAGGTACTTTGGGTGATTTGAAGGAACTAGCGAAAGTGTTTGGGAAGCATAAAGGACAAAAATGCCGTTTGAGAGCAAATAGAGGGCATAATAGAGGTGAGCAAATTGTCGGGTAACCACAAACAGGATGAGATTATACAACATGATAATCATCAAAACTCCTCCAAAAGCCGCAACAATAACATGCTGGCTTTCATCACTAAGCGTTTTCCAATAGGCCATTTCGGTCAGGCGGAAATTCGGAGCAAAACCGGTGCCGTCGACCTCCCTTATTTTCACCAAAATCAGTGAAGACTCTTGGGGATCCAGCTCAAGGCGAACCTTGTAACTTCGGCCTTCTGTAACATCGCGGTCGTCATATGGCACATACTTTCCTGCTTGTCGCAGCAAGAAGGAACCATCAGGCTGTTGAATATAGACATCGGCAAAACCAGGCGCATTTAAATAAAGCATCCATTCTGAAGCATGCTCTAGCTGACTTTCCACATGAAATGAAAACCAATAGGCATGCCCATTTATATAGTGCTTGTGATCACCAATAGGTTTAAAAACTTCAGGGTGGTTGATATAGTAATTAGCCTCGGCTTCTGCAGTCGAGTCATACGCATACCAAAGGTGAGTTTCCGGGGATATTTCAATCTGATTTCGGAGCGAATCAATAATAACCACAGGGGATTTTTGGCCAAGAGCAGCAACTCCCAGCACCATTATCAAAACAAAGAGAATTTGATATTTAAGCCACCGATTCAGCATATATTCTTCTTCCCTGACTTAGCAAGCGAGGAGCAATTTTGTATCTGCCATTACCTGTTTCGCTATGCATTTTCTGTAACAGACCAATTACGCGCTCATGTCCGAAAGAAGCAAGCCATGAAAATGGTCCTCCTGGGTAATTAACTCCCAGAGACATCGCCTGATCAATATCAGCCTCAGTAGCAGTTCCTTCCTGGACCGTAAATGAGGCCTCATTGATGATCATGCTTAGCAAACGTGGAGTAGCCATTCCTACCCGATCTTGCACTTCGCCAAATTCGATCTCCATATTTCCCAGCACTTCTTCTGCATCCTTTTTTGCGTTTTCATTATAAAAGGAAACCTCCCATAATGAACGATTAAGCATCGTAGGCCAGGCATTTATACCAATAAGGGAGCAATCAATCTTGCGGCCTATCTTTTGGGCCATTTCTCCAAGGCTGATCATCAAGCCTCCCCCAAACACAACCAAATTGGTGCGATCGGCATAGGCCTTTAGCCTTTCAGGCTGCTCGTCTAATAAGAAATCAAAAATAGCGGTAGCATCTTGGGGCAATGCATCCTCTGCGCCAAGCCAAACAGCTTTAGGCGATGAGCTTTCGGCAAATTTTGCATTCCATTCTTCCTGGTGAAATGCGTGACCAAATGCGTAAAGTCCTTCCATGCCATGAAGGTACTTTTTTTTTAATCATGATTGCAGATTGGGGAGGAGTGATTCTAAATTTTTGAATTTAATAAGCGGTCGATTTGCTATCCAAAGCTCTGGGCAAAAGCTACTATAGAATATCCTTTCTTGAACAAGCTTCCATTTTGCCTGGGGGAAGTGTTCCCAGTTCCAAATCTCCTATTGAAACGCGCATTAAGCGCAAGACAGGAAAGCCAACAGCGGCGCACATTCTGCGGACTTGGCGATTTTTGCCCTCGTGTAAGGTCAGGCTCATCCATGTAGTAGGAATATTTTTGCGAAAACGAACCGGCGGTGTTCGATCAGGCATATCTGGAGAAGGTGTGATCATCTCAGCCAAAGCAGGCCTTGAGCGATGAATCTTTCCTTTTATTCGAAAACTAACTCCACGTTGTAATGCCGCTAGCGCTTCGGAAGTTGGTTCTCCTTCGACCTGCACCCAATATGTTCTTTTATGTGCATGTTTTGGATCAAGCAGTAATTGGTTGACTGTCGGATCATTGGTCAAGACGAGCAAGCCTTCACTGTCCTTATCCAGCCTACCTACAGGATATACATCTTTAGGCACATCAAAGTGATCCGCCAGGGTGATATGCTCTGGTAGTTCTTTGGTGAACTGACTCAAGACTCCGAAGGGTTTGTGGATCTTGTAATAGCGGTAACTGGCTATTGGCTGCTGGCTGCTGGCTATTGGCTTTTCCATATCTCGAAGAGGCTTGATCATAATTCACAATCTAAATCTATGGGGCCTCCGGCCCATCCCAAAGTAGCGAAAAGGCATGCCTTTTCGCTACGCAGGCCCGAAGGGCTAATATAGCCATTCAAGGCAAGCCGGCAGGGCTTTGGCCCAGGTTTCTTCGGTGTGCATGCCGCCTTCCATCTCCTCATAATGTAGATGAGTAGTGTCTTTATAGCCTATTTTTCGAATTTCGCTCATGAGATCCTGAATGTCATCTATCACATCGATGATGCCGTTATTATTGCGGTCCTCGCTTTCTTCAGCAGTTCCAGCAAAAAACCACATCCGAAGATGTTCATGAAAGGTGCCTGTCTTTACAAGGCGATGCATAATGCGGTCTTCGGCATCACGATATGCGCTATCGACAGGATGAGAACGCCACCAAAATGAGCCTGAAAAAATGCCTGCTTTTGAAAAAACATCGGGATAATGCCATGCAAGATCGAAGGCAGAAAGTCCTCCCAGAGAAAATCCACCGATTCCACGAAGCTCAGCTGAGCCTCCTACAGGATATTGTTTTTCAATCCAGGGCAAAAGTTCTTTTAAAATGAAGAAGCTATACGCTCCAGCCATCGCTCCTCTTCCTGCATAGTCAGCTGTGGCTGCAACGCCATATTCGTTTACACGGTCCGGGCCTGAGTGGATCGCTACGACGCAAAGCGGTTTGTCATTATTTTTTGCATTAAAATCACTAACCGTTTCAGCTAATTTCAGCCGGATTCCTTGCTGACCATCATTCATCAAAAGCAACGAAATAGGCTTTTGTAGCGATGCATAATCAGTTGGCAGAAAAACATCAATCGTCATAGCTCTACCCAAATAGGCGGAGTCAAACTGGGTGATGCGATGCATGGACTGGACGTTCATTACTGGCTGTTGGCTTTTGACTGCTAGCTACTGGCTTAAACATATATAAACATGTTCTCACACAATAATTAACATGGTACAATTTTCAATAAAATCGCGAAGCAATTTTGCTTCACTGCCCAAAGGTAAATCATTGCGCAATAGAGAAAGCTATAGATGCTAAAGCTTTGAGATTTTTTTTACTGCCCGAAGATAAATCAGCGGGCAATAGTAAAAGGAATAACTGCTAAAGCTTTGAGAATATGTTTGCTTCACTGCGCCGACCAAAGGAAGGCGCGCTTCACTATCGAGACGAAGTCAAGATGCTTCATTGCCGAGGCTCTTCATTGTCCGAGCGCAGCGAGGACTCTTCAATAAAAAATCCTAATTTCGACACCGAATATGAGAGCAAGATTAGTTATAATCATCGGAATTTATGTCCTTTTTCTTCCAGGAGCCCTTTACTCCCAAAGTGCGTCAGAAGTGCTAGGCCCTGAAGTTCGTCAGGAAATTCCATGGATCACGGCCCATCCTTCGGGAGCACGCGCAGACCGGGATACGATCACCCTTTCGCCCACCGTTTTGCTGGTGGATGATTTTTCCAAAGGCAATATTCCAGACTCCAATCTTTGGTATCTGGGTGCAGATCGCTATCCGCTTATTCGTAAACAAGCTGCAATATCGCCGTTGTCTTTTGGTACGGCTACGTTTGATGGAATATCGCCTTTACAAAAGGTGTATTCACCTATATTGGGCCGTGGGCCTGCCGATCGCCTAGAGACGCATTATATTGACCTCAGCGCGCAGGACCCGGACAATGAACTTTACCTTTCGTTCAGTTTACAACGCCAGGGATATGGTCATGGCCCCATAAGCAAGGACTCATTTAAGGTATATTTTAATGTACTTGAAAATGGGCTTGAGCGCGAAGTTAAAGTATATGTGAGGTCTGGAAATGGCAATAGTAGCAGTTTTGAAACTGTAGGTATTCCAATACAAGAGCAACGGTTTTTTCATCAAGGTTTTTATATCGCCTTTGAAAATGAAGGACTGCTCAATGGCATGCTTTCCAATTGGCAACTAGACTATATCGCCATAGGCGTGGGGCGCACTGCGGATGATACTTTGTTCAATGATAGAACGATGGTCGGACTGGATCGCTCAATATTTGCACCATACACAGCGATTCCGTTTATGCAATATCAGCCTAATACGGCGACACAAAACCCCAATCTTAGCCTACGTGACCTTTCGGGCATCTCAGGCACATTTAGAATATCGACCTCGATTACTGATCCTGTAGGCAACAACCTTCCCAGCAGCTATAACGGCACCTTTACACAACCTTTCAATGCTGCTTCTTTGTACCAAGTTCCTATTGGAATTTTGAATGATAACCAAACGCTAAACACCCCATACGCCAGCACATTTCGCCAAACAATCAAGCTTACGGGCAATACGGATTTTATTCCTGGTAATGATGAGCTGACTTATGATTATCGTATCGATTCGCTATTTGCTTGTGATGACGGGGAAGCAGATGTGGCATATGGTTTAAATAGAAGGAGAGGATTTGGACAAAAATATACCCTTGCTGAAACCGACTCGCTCATGGCTGTCTGGATTCATTTTGTTCCTCAAATTGATTACATTTTTGGTGGCTCGCTGAATGGAAAGACATTCAGTCTTGCTATCTGGACTTCGCCCAACGAGGACTCAATATTATATGAAGAAGCGTTTCGCATTGCGTATGGAGATACAGCCGATCATTTTGAGCGATATCTTTTATCCACCCCCATTTCTGTAAAAGGCGATATTTGGGTGGGAATCATCCAAAATGACAACACGCCCTTAGGTGTGGGTATGGATCGTACTTGGGACAATGATTCCCTGATTGCATGGGACAGTAGCGGCGTTTGGGTCAACAGTCGTTTTCAAGGAAGCCTTATGATTCGCCCTGAGCTTCGCAATATCCAGTTTAATCCACTGCCTCCTCCAGCCAGTATCGAGGATGCACAGAAGCTTGGAAACTTCCTTCTGTATCCTAATCCTGGCAGCACACGCACCAATACGCGATGGAAATGGGAAGGTGCTCACTATCAAGCGATTAAGCTCACCTTATTTGACCTTCAAGGGCGTATAGTCTGGAGCTATAATGGCACAGGAGAGACCTCTGGCAGCTTGCCCATATTGCCTCCCGGAAGCTATTACCTACGCCAAACGATCAAAACAGCACGAGGCTGGCATCAACAATCACGCAGTATTCAGGTATTACCATAATGACAAAACTCGATGTCCTCGCTTTTGGGGCTCACCCAGACGATGTGGAACTTGCCGCATCAGGCACCCTTATAAAACTGGCCAATCAAGGCAAAACAACCGGGATTGTAGACCTCACGCGAGGCGAGCTCGGCACGCGTGGTAGTGCAGAAATCCGCGACAAAGAAGCCGCAGCAGCAGCGATCGTCATGGATCTGAAAGCGAGGCATAATCTGGGATTGGCCGATGGCTTTTTTGAACATAATGAAACCAATCTCAAAAAGGTCATTACCGCTATTCGCATGTATCAACCTGAAGTGGTTTTGGCTCCTGCTATTGTAGATCGCCACAGTGATCACGGACGCGGATCAAAGCTGGTAAGAGATGCGTGCTTTTTGAGTGGGTTAAAAAAAATAGAGACTTCAGCAGATGGTCAGTCTCAGGAACAATGGCGTCCTAAAAGGATCTTTTTTTACATTCAGGATTATAGCCTTCAGCCTGATTTTGTAGTGGATATTTCGGGGCTTTGGGAACAAAAAAAGGATGCTATTCTTGCTTTCGGATCTCAATTTTACAATCCGGAATTTGATGGCGAAGAGACTTATATTTCCAATAAAGACTTCTTCAAATTCCAGGAAGCACGCGCTCGCAACATGGGACATATTATAGGTACCTCACATGGTGAAGGCTTCCAATCTGAAACGGCATTGGCCGTAGACACACCGCTCGACTTGTTATGATCAAAGCTGTTATTTTTGATATGGATGGCGTTCTGATTGACTCAGAGCCGCTTTGGCGCGAAAGTGCTACCATTATTTTTCAGCAGGCTGGAGCGCCGCTTACGCATGCTTTGATGCGCGAAACAACCGGTCTACGTATCGACGAGTTCGTGCAGCATTGGCATCAGCACTTTAAGATGGATGCTCATCAGCCGACCTTGCGCCGCATTATTCTGGATGATGTTTGTGATCGGATTCGTACCAAAGGGCAAATCATGCCTTTTACACGAGAAGCTATTCAACTTGTAAAAACTAAAGGCCTCAAAATTGGTCTGGCCACCTCCTCCCCTTCTGTCGTCATTGACGCAGTGCTAGGCCGTATCGATATCCCTCCAAAAACGTTCCAAGTAAGGCTGTCTGCTGAAAAACTCAGTCACGGCAAGCCACATCCTGAGATATATCTTCAGGCAGCAAAAAGACTTGGCGTTCAGCCAACCGAATGTCTGGCGGTCGAAGATAGTGTCAACGGCATGGTCGCAGCCAAAGCCGCGCGCATGAAGACGCTTGTTGTTCCTGACCCTTCACAGCGATCTGACAAGCGCTTTAGTCTCGCAGATGTAATGGGCGACTCATTGGAAACACTTTCAGATTTGATTTAAAAAAAATTGCCCAGACCAAAAATGGCCGGGCAATAGTAAAAGGTATAGAGGCTAAAGCCTTGAGAACTTGATCTTTTTCACTGCCCAGGTCATAAATGACCGGGCAATAGTGAAAGATGTTAAGGCTAAAGCATTGAGGTTTTGATCTTTTTCACTGCCCAGGTCATAAATGACCGGGCAATAGTGAAAGATGTTAAGGCTAAAGCCTTGAGGACTTGATCTTTTTCACTGCCCAGGGCATAAATGACCGGGCAATAGTGAAAGATGTTAAGGCTAAAGCCTTGAGAACTTGATCTTCTTCACTGCCCAGGTAATAAATGACCGGGCAATAGTGAAAGATGTTAAGGCTAAAGCCTTGAGGTTTTAAAGCTTCATTAAAATTACAACGTAATTTTGCTTCGCTGTTTTCGCAACGCGAAAACGCTTCACTTACTATTTCTGGATAATCATCGAAGTAGTCGACGAGCGCAATCCATCGGAAACGCGAAGCTGGTAAGCTCCTGCAGCCATTTCGCTAACGATAAGCGACTGGTTGTGCGTTCCTTTTTCTGTATTCCAGGTTCCACTCATTACTATTCTACCGACATTATCTGATACGCTATAATTCACTTCACCACCTACGGGTGTAGAAAGCTTAACGATAGCATCAGGGCCTACAACCGGATTAGGCGCAACCTGAGCATATAAGTCAGCGCTTGAGTTGATTCGGCTTTGAATTACAGGAGAAAGGTGCACTTCGCCATCAAGGTCTACCTGACGTAGGCGATAGTGATATGTCTGGTTAGCAGCAGCTGTTTTGTCACTAAACTCATAGCGTGTATTCACAGCATCACCAGCACCTTCTACCCAACCAAGTTCTGTATAGTTCTCTCCATCAGTCGCGCGCTCGACGAAGAAGCCTTTGTTACTGACCTCGCGGTCGATCGTCCAGGCTAGATCAATTGATGTTTCCTGCGGACTTGCTGTCAGGCTCAAGCCTTCCAGTGGTAGCTGTGGAATATTAGACAGGTTCAACGTGCTATAATCAGCTCCATAAGCGAGAGTAAAAGCAGATGACCCTCCACTATTGATGTAGAAGAACTGACCTGCCATAGAGGCTTGATCAAATGTTAACCCTGCATTCTGGGCAATATTAGCGATGTCTAACTCCACATGCCAGATTGAAGTCGGCGTAGTAGGTACGGCCTCGTAATTTGCAGCATTAAATGGAGCCAGAGGGTTCGCTGCTGGAAGATAAGACTGCGCTAGTCGGCTAGGCGTATTATCTTGTAATGTCAAAAGGAAGTACTTAGGAAAAGGAATTAGTGTTCCTGGAGAAGCTGTTGCAGCACCATTAAACGACGCACTTGACCCAAAAGCAGTAGTGTTATAGTTCATATAAAACAAACCACTTTCGTGGAGTATTCCTGCCTGGTCGCATTCTACAAGCACATCAAATTCAAGTGTCTGATTTGGCGCTGTGCCAGATATCATTGCATTAGCCATACTGAAGGTAAGGGTCTGAGCATACGCCATATTCCCAACCATAATAACAAGGGCAATCAAAAGGGTAAATAGTTTTTTCATACTGGATTAGTTAGAGCGGTTTTGTTTTCTTTCACTTCAAAAATAATGAAAAAGAAGAAGCAAGGTGATTTTTTTTCGGAAATATGAAATAAAGAATCTTTTCAGACATCTATTCGCATAAAAAACGCTAATACTTACATGCTCAAACTTCAACAAAGCATAGAAAATCAGGCTCATCACCTAGTCAAGTTTGAATGACTAAACAATGAGCCTGGAAACTAAAGGCTACCCAGCATACATCTGTTACCGGTTAGTAACTATAAAATACACCAATAAGTAGCATTACTATTTACCGTTTAACGGCCAGCTTATTTGCGAAGTGCTTGTTGTTGAACTGTGCAACTATTACATATTGTCCTGCTGGTATACCGTCTGGCAGTTTGACAGGTAAATAAAAAGCAGAACCTCCATTTTCAACTCGATGATCTCCTTTCAAAATCAACCGACCTTGCATATCGAGTATTTTATAGACTAAGTCACCTTTCTTTTCTGGGAAAAAGTTCATTACAAAATGCTCGTCCGTAGGATTAGGGAAGATCGTAATCTCATTAGGATCAAGTTCAGCAAGTACAGGTGTTTTTGCCTTTTTGTAAAAATTCTCACAACAAGGTTGAAAGGTAAAAATTGGCGAGTAATAAGGGCCAGAAAAAGGAGGACTATACTGCACATTTCCTGTAGTTGTATTGAACTCAGCCATCCCATTTCCACTTATTATAAATGGCTCTTCTTTACTATAAACACTAGGCAAAGCATCTACCGTCGACCAGCCACTCGGATAATTGTAGAATGGATTATTTTGATTGACGATAACGGCTTCTGTAAATGAAAAAGATGAATGACATGGTAATGTTCTGTTAGTCAGATATATTTCCTCATCACCCATTTCCTTATTCAGCATCTGCACAAATCGCGAAGGGAGCGGAGAGCCTGGAGGGCAAGGATAGGTATAGATTCGCTGTGCATTCGGTGCTAAGGCATTATCAGTTAGTACATCGTTGATGACATCAACATGATGCCTGTTTCTGATATATGGATGCACACCAAAAAATGCGGGATTAGTTTGGTTTGAAAAACTTACAGTATTGCCAGGAACACCATAAATCACATCAAAAGGGATTCGACCTGGCGTCATAAATGAGGAAATACTCATGTTATCAAAAGGAATAGAAAGCCCAAATCCAAAATCAAAAGCCGAAGAAACTGGGATAAAGTTCCAGTGAAACCCATCAGTGCGAACCCTGGTATCCCAACCCCACTTATTGGGAGAATTATTTCTCCATACACCACTACCCTGGTATGCCAGATTGAAATTGTTGACAAGGCCAGTTCTAATAATATTATTGTACTCCAACATACCTCCGGCGGCGGTACTTACAGGTCTCATATTTCCGTCCCAATCCCTGAGCAAGGCGCTATTAAAACCTGTATAAAAGCGAAGCCCAAACCATTTAAGTCTAATTTTCACCCACCAGGTTCCGGCATTAAGATTGCCCAAATCGCCAATTCCATTTGGGTCCGTATTCAATTCAATATTGCCCTGAATAAGATTAAATCGTCGGCCAAGAATAGTGCCATGGAGGGTCGTACGAGCATGTAAAAGCGCGTCGCCAGCCTGTCGATCATCACCATCCCAATAGCGAGTTTGTCCAAGTCCAAGCATGTTTCCATCGCTCATCGCCACAATTTTGCAATGACGAGGATGCGTACCCAAAGCCTGCACATCCTGTAGGAAATCACCTCTTTTACTATGCTGATAATAATTAGGCACCCCAAGGAATGAAACATTGGAAACATGGTTCATCAATAGCTGCTTGGCGGCAGTTCCATCCAATAAGATGTTATTTGCCCTGAACTGTTGTTTGACAAGGATAGGGAGCAAAGGGTTGATAACACCTGTAGCTAGGGTGGCATTATTTTGAATAAAACGCGCCATTTTCTGAATACTCATCGGTATGTGGGCTCCAGAAAAAGGCGAATCATTTGTAACAAGCAGGCGCACATTATGCTCTTTATCCTGTTGACACGGAGATTGATGATTGCCGCTTTCCATTTTAAGTAAGGCTAGATTCGCAACAATCCCTCCCATACTCTCAGCCATGATCACAAACTGCTCGATCGTTCCGTCACCGATAATACCTCCACATTTCAGGTGGTCCAGTAACTGAATAAGGTTATCGGCATTGTCATGCATATCAATGCGACTATTTTGCCAATCAACAACAATAATCCGGTATCCAAAATTGCGCAAATCTGCTATTCCTGGATCTCTAACCTGGGATAGATATATCTCATCTGCATCTCGATTCATGCTTGGGATAAAATCCATCACATCAAGTCCTTCCACATAAATCAGCGTTTTTTCATGCTGTGGAGACTGGCTGCTACAAGGCTCATATACATTTAGCTCCATTCCAAAAAGACTCAACTGCGAATCTGGAATATCATTCACCCCAGCTCTCAATTTGGGTGCGGTAATTCGACTAACACTTTTAGCGATAATCCCTCTTCTTCTTTTGCTTTCTACAACAATTTCGATAGGATACTCACCCGCAGAAGGGAAGATAACGTGGAAATAATTATCGATACCCAGTGTTACATTATGCCAACCTGAACCATCATGAAAATTGGCCTTCATGGTGTAGTTTTGGGGATTACTGGCAATAAGAGGGTGAAAATTATCAAAGAAAAGATTGTCTGTTCCTATTCTAAAAGTCGTGCTTTGAAACCTTGTTTTGTATCTATTAGGAGACGCTGCGAATACCGTATATTCATCATAAGGATAGCCTGGTCTTGGGAATTTGTCTGTGAGAATATTATTAATCGTATCGAAGTTGAAATAGGTATTCGTATTGAGAGCATTCGGTTTGAATCGGTAATAGTCCCAAAACATGGTTAGAATATTGATGGTATCACCTCGATATTGTAATGAACTATTCAGTACATCATCAAATGGCTGCCAGGCTGTAGTATCATAAGCGCTATTACGCATTTCAGTATACATCTGAGACCACCTGTCTATATTGAGTGTATCGACGGTATTGGCAGGTACAAATAAGCTTGAATCAACCATGTGTACAGCCATGTCCCAATTAAATAGCTTAGCTGGAGCTGGTTTCGCAAGGTTTCCGAATAAGGAGCGTAACTGCAAATTGATCGAATCAATATTAGTCGCACTCACCTTACAAGAGAAGGCTACAATGAGTAGCGTCAAAATGAATATTTTTCTCATGATTTTAGATATTTGATGAACCAATCAAAACAAAGCATAGCGCTTCTAGGAAGCGATCCCTACGCTTCTTTTAGTTTGGTTCGTAATAAAAATTGAGTTCAAGACGAGTGGCCAATCATCTTGGAAATACATCTGCACAGATAACACAAACGTATTATCTTCTCATGAAAAAGTAAATCCACTTAAGTTACCTTTTTGGATTTACTGAAATTACATAAACCTACTTATTCCGTCTTTTCGAATGAATCCTCCCCTTAAGACGACTGAAAGATTTAGGGGTAATTCCGAGGTATGACGCGATATGATACTCGGGTATTCTATTGACTAGCAGGGGATATTTTTTTATAAATTCTAAATATCGCTCTTCAGGATTGTGGAGGATAAAAGACGAGATAATATCATGGGCATTGGTATATCGCTCTTCCAAAATTTTCCTAACAATAAGATTCATTTTAGGCAGTACTTTATATATCTCTTCCAACTCATCAAAGGTTATCATCAGGCACACCGTATCCTCGACTGTTTCCATGATTTGATTGGAAGGTCTCTGCATCATAAAGCTGCCAAAGGCTGTACAAAAGAGATTTTCATGAAAGAAAAAACAGTTTCTTTCTACGTCTCCTTTTACATAATAAAGTCTCAAGCAACCCGAAATGATAAAGTACATTTTGTCGCAGGTTTCGCCCATATCCAGCAAACGTGTCTTCTTAGGAATTTTTAGCACTTTCGCTTTTTGCACAATAGCACCTAGCTCTTCTTGGCTGATTGGCACAAAAGCATTAAATACCTCAACAATAGATTGCAACGGAAGCTGATTCATTTTTTCAAAGTATTAGAATTGAAGAAATTCCTAAAAGCCATATCATTCATCTCACTGATGCTTAAATCTACAAAATCATAAGGTTTAAAACGTGCCACTGTAGGCGATCTTTTTATTTCCTAACTTTTAGGGGAGATGTCACCACAAGTTATGATCTCTCACTTTTATCAAAAGACCCTTTTTAAGCAAAAAACGCATTGAGCTTATAAGGAAAAAAGCAGGGTAATACTTTTTATGTGAAAAAGGCGTACATTTACTGAGCGACCCTTGCCGCAACTTCACGAGAAAAGTAATTTAGAAAGCACAAAATGTTTGGTGACTGAAAAGTCGTCGGATATTTTTATTTTTTTGTTTTAGATTCAGGTAGAAATTCTTGCTCTTATGATTCTTCGTTACTTGACGTGGAGTGGCATGTTATGTCTCTTCCTTATTTTTTCGTCCCAGCAGTCCAAAGCTACCCATGCGATGGGTGCAGAAATTACCTACGACTGCGTTAGTGGAAATACCTACGAATTCACACTTCGCTTTTATCGCGATTGTGAAGGCATTACGCCTCTCAGCAGTGTGCCATTGACCTTCAACTCTGCCAGTTGTAACCAAAGCTTCACTAGGAATGCAGTAAAGGAACCCGGGTACCCAATCGAGGTATCACCGCTTTGTCCTTTGCAATTGCCCAATAGTGAATGTAACTCCGGAGGAACACTCCCAGGCGTTCAGGAATATGTCTACAAGGTTTCTGTCACCCTTCCCGCAGCCTGTCGCGACTGGAAGATTGGCTTTAGTGAAGGCTATCGCAATGCCTCAATCACAACTATTGACAAACCTGGATCGACCTATTTATATGTTGAATCGACATTGAATAATGTAGATGCACCCTGCAATAGTTCGCCTGATTTCACCAATATTCCGACTCCGTTTATTTGTAGAAATCAGCCATATCAATACAATCACGGTGCTATTGATCCTGAAGGTGACTCATTAGCATATTCGCTTGCTGATGTACTAAACGCCAGCGGATCTGCGGCCACTTATCTAAGTACTTTCAGCGGACAGAATCCTGTCAGCTCAACTCTAGCAGTCACGTTGGACCCCAATAACGGCAACCTTAGCATGACGCCGACCCAAATTCAAGTTGGGGTTATGGCTGTTGTTGTAAAGGAATACCGAAACGGTGTACTGATCGGTAGCATTATGCGTGACATGCAAGTTACCGTGCTGGCCTGTAATAATACTCCACCAGCAATCCAGCCTCTTACGAACCTCGTAGGCGCGACTTCGCTAGGCCCACTCAAAGTTGAGGTTTGTCCGGGAACACCCGTTAGCTTCACGGTTCCAGGACTTGATGTAGACAATAATAATCTTACCCTTAGCTGGAATGGCGGAATCGCCGGAGCTACTTTCGGCTTTTTCTCTGGTACAAATGGAAGCGTCAATGGAACCTTCAATTGGACTCCCGGTGCTGGTTCTATTGGTAAAAATGTGTTTGTTGTAACGATTACAGATGATGCCTGTCCGATCGTTGGAACACAAGCCCTTGCCATCGAGATTGATGTAATCGGAGGGACTAATGCTGGTCCTGACCAAACGATTTGTCCAGGTGGCGCGAACAGCTCAGCATTTCTAAAAGCCTCAGGCGGCAGTACATTTAACTGGCGAGTCATAAGCGGCACACCTAATAGCTTGAGCTGCACCACTTGTCCTAACCCTCTTGCTTCCCCGATTCAAACGACTACATATGAGGTAACAAGTAATTTTCCTTGCAAGCCCAAAGACACCGTCGTCGTTAACACGAATTTTGCCTATAATCTCAATACGTCAAGAGATACAACCTTATGTAGCGCAGGAGCAACCGTCAACCTTTCCGCTACGCCTGATGTGCCTGGATTTTACACCTACTTCTGGTCACCTTCCGGAACCTTGAATCAAAGCACAACAAATAATGTTACGGCGAATCCTACTGCCCCTACGACATATGTAGTTGAAGCAACAGACCTGAATGGTTGCAAAGTGATCGATTCGATACGTGTTGATCTTTCAAATAATCTTCTTGCCGCTTTCCCTAGCTCATCTGCTACTCAATATTGTGCTGGAGAACCCATCACGCTATTTGCCAATGTTGCTGGAGGCGATTGCAATAGTTATACCGCGCAAAACATCCCGTTTAGCCCGACAGGAGGAACAGGAACTGTGGTAACGCTTGGAGATGACGCTGTAAGCGGCGCACTTTCTATTGGATTCGACTTTGAATTTTACTGCAATACATATCAGAATATTTACATTGGGTCAAATGGCTGGGTGTCGTTCACCTCGTGGCCGGATGCGTACTATGATAATGACCCCATTCCTACCTCAACTCAGGTAAATAACATGATAGCTTTGGCCTGGGATGACCTGGACCCAAGTTCAGGTGGCAGCATTGAATACTTCACTACGGGTACTGCTCCTAACAGAAAGCTGATCGTCAACTTCCTGAATATCCAACATTACAATTGCAATAGTTGCCTTGTAACATCTCAACTCGTTCTGGAAGAAGGCTCCAATTCGATAGAGCTGCATAATACACGTATAGATTCGGATGGCAACAATGCCACCATCACTCAGGGAATAGAGAACTCAACGGGAACACGCGGAGTGTTTGTTCCAGGCAGAAATTCGAGTAACTGGACTGCAAATGCTGAGTCGTGGCGCTTTTCGCGCGCAGCGACTCCTGGTACATATAATGTATCCTGGCAATCGCCATTGGGCGCCGAGATAGGCACAAGTGATCCATTGATTGTTTATCCGAATCAGCCTACCACGTATTATGCCGTCGTTTCTGATTTGAGCGGAACCTGTGTCACCACAGCGACGCTTCCTGTAAACGTAGCGTATGTGGATGCCGGACCTACCCGCATCATCCAGATCGGAGACTCAGCCAATATCGATGCAACGTACTTTGGCCCGCCTGCCCAAAATGATCCTAACCTCTATACGCTAACCACCATCCCTTACAGTTGGACCGCAGGTAGCGGGACCGACCTTTCGGGTTCATTGGGGAATAACGGCGTTCTCACTAATCGAAATATTGGATTTTCATTCGATTTTTATGGAAATACCTTCACGCGTTTCAACCTATCAGCTGATGGCTGGATATCGTTTTCTTCTACAGGAAGTAACCAATATGATGAAGCTATCCCCAATACTAATCAGCCTAACAACCTGATTGCATTTGCCTGGGATAACCTCAACAACAATAATAGAACAGACATTTATCATTTTACTACAGGAACTGCTCCCAATCGTAAAATGGTCCTGAGTTTTGTCGATGCTTACCACTATGGCTCAAGTAGCAAGAAAGTTACCGTACAACTAGTCCTATATGAAACCACCAATGTTATTGAATTTCACGCAGATGAAATCACCAATGACGGATCGGGTACGCTTCCTCAAATGACCTTGGGAATCGAAAACTCTAATGGAACGCATGGCATAGGAGTTCCGGGAAAGAATTATGCTAATAATTGGACTGCGAATAATCAGGCATGGCGCTTTACGCCGCCGACCGTAGGCCTAACATATAGCTGGAACAACGGAGGAACGCTCAATACGACGAGTCAGGAAGACCCAAGAGCTTCGCCTCCTGTCGATACCTGGTATACACTTACTGTCGATAATGGTCCTTGCTTGCTTGTAGATTCCGTACAGGTAATCGTCACACCACTTCCTGTCACGCTTACCGATTTCTCAGGTGAGCGGTTCGAAGATTTTGTTTTACTAAACTGGGAAACAGAAAGTGAAATCAGCTTTGCAGGATTTTCAATCGAACGTTCTGTAAATGGTATGGATTTTGAAGAAGTAGGTTATGTTGGTGCAAAAGGTGAAGCCGCCAACTATGAGTTCCTTGACACAGACCCTCGCTGGGGCACACAGTTTTACAGATTGAAAATGATCGATCTGGATGGAAAGTTTAGTCTTTCCAATGTGATTGAAATCCATATTCCGTATCCTGAGTATGTTTCTTTGGACAAAATGTATCCAAATCCCAGCAAGGACGTTTTTAACTTTAGAATTTATTCTCCGAAAGCCTCAAGTAATGTTCGACTCACCATGATTGATATGCATGGCAAAGTCGTCCAAAGACAAGAGAAGCTGATCGAAGGACAAGGTGTTCATCGCCTTGAAGCAAATATGAGTCACTATCCGCCAGGAATCTACATCTACATTCTGGAAGCAGATGGAAAGCGCTTTAGTGGCAAAGCAAGTTTGGTTAAGTAGAGTGTTGTTACGCCAGCCCCTTCATGCAATGCATGAGGGGGTTTGCATTTTAAAAGGCTCGCTATTTGGTACTTGCTGCTCGATACTAAAAATTCAAACCGCTACCAGCGATCTGCTAGTAGCGGTTTTTCTATTGCAGATTGATGATTGCAGATTAGCGATTGGGGATTTTTTTAAAAAGCGAACAGCAAGGATTTTTAGGTTCTAGGCCCAAAGCGTTATGCCCGATGTAAAAACCTAGAACTTTGAACCTAAAGCCTCGAACCTGTTTTATTGCAGATTGGTGATTGCAGATTAGTGATTGGAGATTTTTTTGAAAAAAATCGA
>JBGCFB010000238.1:0-11721 GCA_045106685.1 Bacteroidia bacterium
GGAATGCATGGAATAGATTCGCAGGAGTAGTCAGATTCATTATCTGCATATTCTTGCGAGCACACAGCTCCAGATAGCGCTCAATGCGGGCTGAAGAGTGCTCCGGTCCCTGTCCCTCATATCCGTGAGGAAGGAGCTGGATCAAACCGCTCATACGCTGCCACTTCGTTTCTCCAGAGGACACATACTGGTCCATGATAATCTGTGAGCCGTTGGCGAAATCGCCAAACTGAGCTTCCCAAATGATCATATTGTGCGGATTCGTGATCGAATAACCGTATTCAAAGCCAAGCACAGCATATTCTGAAAGCAATGAGTTCCAGGCTTCAAATTTACCTTGGTCTTTTGCAATAGCATTCAATGGGACATGCGCTGTTTCCAGGTTATGATCCTTTTCATTATGAGGCGATGTGTCAAAAATATAGGAATGACGGTGCGAGAACGTTCCCCGGCGCACATCTTGTCCGCTGAGGCGCACACTACGTCCTTCTTTCAAAAGACTAGCGTAAGCAAGCAGTTCGCCGGAAGCCCAGTCGAGGCGCTCCTCGTCGATCATTTTCATGCGGTCGGCCATGAGCTTGCGTATCTTTTTATGCGCAGCAAATTCCTCTGGAACATGACTTGCTTTGGTAAGAAGGTCACGGACCTCGTCCAGCGGTAAGCCAGTCTCAGGAGACTCACGTTCTTCAAAATCAGCAGTTTCGACTCGACGTATTCCTTCCCACTTCCCTTTCAGATACGGAGCACGGGTCAGGTGCTCACGCTCACGCGCCTGCTCCAATTCTTTTTGGAGCATATCCTTGAATGCTTTTTCTATTTCTTTTGCTCGTTCTGGCTTTAACTCTCCCTGCTTGATAAGATCCTCTACATAGACCTTGTAAGGGTTAGGATGCTTTTTGATAAGCGCATAAAGTCTTGGCTGTGTAAAGGAAGGCTCATCCGCTTCATTGTGACCGTGACGACGGTAACAAAGCAGATCAATATAGACATCCTTATTAAAGGTTTGACGGAAATCCATTGCAAGCTCGATTGCGAGCGTTAGGGCTTCTACATCATCTCCATTTACATGAAAAACGGGCGATTTGGTGACTTTCGCTACATCTGTACAGTAAGTACTGGACCTGCCATCACGATAGTTGGTTGTGAAGCCGATCTGGTTATTGATGACGATATGAATGGTTCCACCAGTCTTGTAGCCGTCTAGCTCAGACATCTGAGCTACTTCATATACGACGCCCTGGCCTGCAACGGCGGCGTCGCCGTGAATAAGGATCGGAGCCAATTTATTGAAGTCGCCACCATATTTGTGGTCGATCTTTGCACGTGCCTGACCTTGTACTACCGGTCCCACCGTTTCGAGGTGAGATGGATTAGGCATAAGCGAAAGGTGAACGTTTTTTCCATTGGATGTCTTCACATCGCTGGAGTATCCCATGTGATATTTTACATCACCCTGGAAAGCAGTATCCTCGTGTTTTATTCCTTCAAATTCACCAAAAACTTCATCATACTCTTTCTGCATGATATTGGTAAGGACATTGAGACGACCGCGGTGAGCCATGCCAATTACAAATTCCTCAATTCCCATTGAGCCACCTTTCTGAATAACGGCGTCAAGGGCAGGAATAAGCGACTCTCCACCTTCAAGCGAAAAGCGTTTTTGTCCAACAAATTTCCTTCCTAAAAACTGCTCAAATTCTACAGCACGATAGAGCATCTCAAGTAAGCGACGCTTCTTATCGTCAGCAAAGGCTGGAAGGTTTTTATTCGCTTCCATGCGACTGTACATCCACTCCACAATCTTGGGATTGCTCATGTACATAAACTCTGCACCGATAGAACGGCGGTAGGTCGTCTCAAGTAAAGCTTTGATATCCTTCAGGCTTGCTGAGCCTAAGCCTACCATATTGCCAGCTTCAAAGACTGTGTCAAGGTCAGCATCTGTAAGCCCAAACTGATTCAAATCGAGGCTAGGAGTATAGTCTCGCCTGTTTCTGACTGGATTGGTATGAGTGAAAAGGTGCCCTCTTACCCGATACGCATTAATCAGATTAATAACTCCAATCTCCTTCGCATTGGCACTCGTCGTGACGGGCGTAGAGGCTGTTCCATTCGCATGATTTTTCGCAAATTCAAATCCTGCGAAAAAGCGTGCCCATTCCGGATCAACTGAGTCTGGGTCTTGCTGGTATGAAGTATAAAGTTGCTCCAGAAATTCTGGATTCGCGTTACTGAGATAGCTGTATTGGTCTGCCATGTTACCGGTTTTGCTGCAAACGATTTATTTGGACGTAAAGCTAGGTATAAAAGGTGAAAATATACGGTCAGCTTTTTATTGAAATCCTTAGCGTTTATTGAGTTCAAGTATTACACCGAGAGTAGGTTTTTCACCTACGTCGGCACTAAATTGGATGCTTTCGCCTGCTGTGAAAGAAGCATTTTCTATACCGAGATTTCCCATTGCTTCCTTTATTTTGGCGTCGAAGCTACGTTGGCGACTGTTGTTGATAAAACGGGTTATCATATTCCAGTCCATTTCTTTCTTCGAAAAAATAACCGCGATACGGTCTGTGGAGCCTTGATTATCTGCAACGAGTGAATGATCATCAGGAAATACCCGAGAACCTAAAACACCAAAATACGCGGAGTGTTTTGCAGTGTAAGGGTATAGCGTGTAGCAAGAACCATCAGTCTCCTCTCCAAAGATATAGACATAGCATGGCGCTGAGTTATTGATCGCAACTTTGAACTTGTCTCCCTTGCGGATCGACTGCTCGCTTTTAAAAACTCTGCCACCAGCATCACGCATACGGATGAATTTGCCGCTGGCAGTATTAATCAAGCCAAACTTGACATTAAGGCGTGTTTCATTAGGGTCCTCGGCGCGGCCCATCGGGTAGATCCCGAAAGCTTCTTTTACAAAGAAGTTGAAGTCCTTATATGTTACCCAACCAATACCATTTTGGCCCCAGTTATCACCCCATGAATTCATGAGCTGGAATGCACCACCTGACTTTTTATCATCATATCCGATAACCGTCATGGCATGGCCACCCATATTGGACATGTTATAATCGGAACGTGTAGGGTTCCACATGGCTTTTCCGAGCATGCCTTGCATAAAGCTCTGTCCTACCTGCATGCCGATCACGACAGGGCCACCATCTGCAATATGTTCCCGAATCGCCTTGATATTGGGGCGAGGATCATTGTGGCCCATGGTCAAGCGGTCATAACCGCGTATGCGGAACTGATTCGCGCGTGATGCCATTGTTTGATTCACCTGCGGCTTCCGGCATTCGCGTGGATTGTAAGGGAACTCGGTATATGGAAGTGCGCCTACTTTACGCATAAACTCCATTGCTTCCGGGAGGTATGAGCCCTGGCAGCCACGAAGCGCAATGTGATTATAGAGGAATGATGGACTGAAAGAGCCGTTATTTGTTCCGTTTGCCTGATTGAAGAGGATAGAGCGAGCAGCATATGCGCTGGCCCAACCCACACACGATCCCTGCTCGCCCTGGTGGCGGCGCTGAGGTGCATACTGGACGAGCGATGCCTGACTAGGGAATGTGTTACGCTCTTCTGCGAGTGGTGTGTATTTTAAAACAGCGTCATATTTTGCTTCATCAAAATTTGCTCCCAGTGATTTTGAAAACAAAAAGTCTCCTCCGCCTCCACCACCATCATCGACCGCAGCTGAGTTGCACATCGTACTGCCTCCAAAGAAGTAAAAAAGCCCACCAATAACGAGAACCGGAACAAGCAGTTTTGGCTTCTTAAGCAAAAACATCAGCACCATTGGCAAAAACTTCAGAAGTGAACTTCCCCCGCCTCCACCAGGACGTGGATTGTTAGGAGATTGATCGCGCCCGGAGTCCGGGTCTTTTTCCATGCGAATAGGCATCGTGTACGGATTAGTGTGTTAGCTGTCAGTTTGGCCTCTAATATAGGCAAAAGGGCATAGCTACCCCATTTACCTGTCTCTATTCACTAAAAAAAGTTCGTTATTTGTGTATATGAAACTGCTATTCCTGAAACGATGCCTTGTAAGCTTATGTATGTTGTCTTTCTTGGGGGTTGGTTTTGCTCAACAACCATTTGTATGTGATGGGGATTTGTTTCTTTCATTGACGCCAAGCGGCTCAGGTCCAAGCAATTTTTATCGTGTCGTGTATAATGGCACAACGGTCAATTTTAACATTTTCACCGGAACGGTGAATGATCAGATTAATTCGATCGGATTCCGCAGTACCGATAATTTTATCTACGGGATAAATCCTACTAACAAAAGACTCTACAGGATTGACGCTCAGGGAAACGCGACGCTGCTGCGGCAATTAACGGGCTTTTCTAATAATACTACCTTTTATGCTGGTGATATAAGCCCCAATGGGAATACCATGGTGCTGGTTGGAGGTCCACGAGGGTCAGGTCAAACTCAGCTTGTGCAAGTTGATCTTACCGACCCTACGTATCCGACCACGACATTTAGTTTGAGCTTTGCAAGCGGATCAAGCCCTGGATTTGTGGCTGCGGATATAGCCTTCGATCCACTCACGAGTACGTTATACGCTTACAATGGAACCGACCGACAACTCGTTACGATTGACCCTCGCACTGGCCGCGTTGATGATACACGCTTCCCCACCAATCAAGGCGCAAGCTTATTTGGGGCACTTTTCTTTAATGCCTTTGGAGAGTTATTCGGATATGGACGCAGGTTTAGTTCAGGAAGTCAAACCGACTTTTTTAGTATCGACAAAAAAACAGGAGTCGTAACCTATATCACATCAGGACCATCCGCAAGCGGTAATGATGGTTGCTCATGTCCATACAGAGTTGAGATGCAGTTGGGAGTGGAGGAAACAGAATGCGATACTGTTCTATGTACGCTAAAAATTAGTAATTCTTCTGGTACCAATCGGCCTGGAGTGGATATTGAGCTGCCTTTACCTCCTGGTTTTCGCTTTATACAGGTAGCATCAAATCCTTTTCAGGGGACGGTTTCTGGTTTGGGTACCAATGTGTTCTCGCTTCAAGGAGCGGTGATTACGTTAGGTGTCGATTCTCTTGTTTTAAAAGCAGTGAGTCCTGGGAAAACCACCGTCGGAACATTTACGGCTCAGGCTGTTGCGACCAAGTTAATCGCTTCGCTGGGAGGAACGATTTTCTCTGATAATGTCCTCACAAGTACGCCTGCCGACTCGACCACTTTTGAGCTCGTCGTTGATACGATCGCGCTGCGTGCGCGCGATTTTGCATTTTGCACCGGCGACTCTGTCCTAGTAGATCGCCGCCGGGCAGACGCTTTTGATTATCGGTGGAGCGATGGCTCAACGGCAAGTGCCCGCTATTTTAATCAACCTGCAACTGTTGAGCTCCTGTTTGAAGACTCGTGCGGATATTTTACTGAAGAAATAACCGTCACTGAAAACCCCTTACCGACGGTTGATGCAGGCACTGCGGCCAATATCTGTAGCGGGAAAAGTATTCCACTTTTTGCTACAGGAGGGCAAACATATCAATGGGCAGCGTCTCCTTTTTTGTCAAATACCTCAATCCAAAACCCGATCGCAAACCCACCTATTACGACCATGTTTTATGTGGAAGGGATAGATGAAAATGGCTGTTCTGATGTTGACTCGGTGGAGGTCGTAGTGAGGCCTTCGCCCATCGTTGATCTTGGGCCAGACCAGACCTTATGTGCAGGCGATACGATCATGATCGGAAGCCCGGCGATTGCCGGACAGATTTATTCCTGGTTCCCATCTCCTGGGATCGATGACCTTTTTGCCGCAGAAACACAATATATCGTACCGGATACGCCCAATGTCAGCCTGGAAATTCGGGTTACAGGGACTTTTCGCTGCGAAACACGTGATACGCTAAACCTCACGATCAACGCGCTCAACGGACAAACTCAAGGAGTCGATATTCTTTGTTTTGGAGAATCGACGGGGATGATTGAAAGTAATTGGCAAGGCCTGGCGCCTATCGCATATCGATGGACAGCGATGGGAAGCGGAGCCCAATTCGCAGGAATCAGTACGAGTGGAATAGATAGTGTTCAAAATCTGCTTGCCGATACTTATGTTGGTTTTGCGCTTGATGGAAACGGCTGCCGCTGGTGGGATACGCTCGTATTGGCGCAGCCAAACGCTGCGCTGGATCTACAGATATTAGACCTTCAGAATGTCGATTGCCTGGGGAATCAAAACGGTAGTCTTACCGTAGTCGCGGCTGGTGGAACCACCCCGTATCAGTTTGACTTCGACGGTGCAGATGAAGGTGCAAATACGCAATATGGAAATCTCGGTGCACGTGCATATCAGGCCACTGTCCGCGACGAAAACGGCTGCACCGACACCTTGGATGTGCGAATAGAGAGCCCTACAGGGCTTTCAGCAAGTATAGAAGCACTGGCTCATCCGCGATGTTTTGGTGCGTCCAATGGCTGGGTGCGCTTCGCCGCCCAAGGCGGACAAGCTCCGTATTCCTGGAGCCAGGACGGCCAGAATTTCCTCCCGCAAACGCGCTGGGATGGCTTTGCCGCAGGTATGCAGACCTTCACTCTTCGCGATGCCAACGGCTGCCTCGTGGCCGTTCCCGTTCGCTTTGATGATCCGCTACCCTTGTTGCTCGACACGGTAGATGTCACGCTTCCACTTTGCAATGGCGACGCCAATGGATCGGTGCGTTTGGCCGCTCAGGGAGGCAGCGGTGCTTATCTATTTAGCGCAGACGGCATGAACCTTACTGCTGATAGCAATCTTGTAGGCCTGACGGCTGGTACATACCAATTGCAAGTAGTCGATGACAGCTTGTGTCGTGACACTTTTCAACTGGTTATGAATGAGCCTCCGGCCTTAGCATTGTCGGTGAGTGTTGCGTCGGTTCGTTGTTTTGGTGAAAATAACGGACAGGCCAATCTGGATATTCGCGGAGGTACGCCGCCATTTATTGCCAGCTGGGAAACGGAGCCTCCACAGCAAGGTGCTGTCGCAGAAGAGTTGCCTCCTGGTACATGGCTGGCCATCGTGTCGGATCAGAATGGTTGTGTAGATAGCATTGAGGCGACTATAACGGAACCTGCGCCTTTGATGCTGATGCTTGTCGATACGACGGGGGCTTTTTGTGAGCAGGCAAACGCTAGCGGCGCTTTCGTCGCTGAAGGCGGCACAGCGCCCTGGCAACTCGCTTGGTTTGGCGCAGATACACTCGAAGGTTTTGTCCAAAACAATATCAATGGAGGCGAATGGAAACTCCTGCTTCGCGATGCCAATGGTTGTGAAGATTCTATGATGATAACATTATCAAATCCGCCTGCGCCTCGCGCGTCTTTTGAAACGACACCGCCTTATCAGGATAGTATCGTATGGGATGAACGTGATGCGATCACCTTTATCAATACCTCCGAATTTGCTCAGTTCTATAGCTGGAGTTTTGGAGATGGACGTGGTAGCAGTATTGTTGCTCCTGCGCATCATTATGAGGAGCCTGGAACCTATATCGTGTCGCTGATTGCGATGGATGAGCGAGTCGCCTGCCCTGACACCTTCGAGGCAACGCTTACGATCATTCCGCCTGGCAGCATATTTCTCGCCAACGCTTTCAGCCCTAATGGAGACGGAATAAACGATTTCCTGAACTTCCCGGGAGAAGGTCTTTCCAATCTTGATATTCGCATATTCAATCGCTGGGGCCGCGAAGTTCGCCGCTTTAATAATCTGGCTCCTGGCTGGGATGGTCGCGATGAGCAAGGGCGCTCAGTTCCGGAAGGCGTGTATGTCGTTCACATTCAAGCAAAAGCCAATAATGGTCGGCAAGTAGAGCGCGTTACAACCGTTACGTTATTACGATAGTGGTAGGAGAAAAGAGTTCATAGTGCATAGTAGAGGCGCAAAATTTTGCGCCTCTACTATGCACTATGAACTAAATTAAACTCCTCCTTCGACTTCACAGGTCCGGCATAAATATCGAGCATGTGTTGTGTTAGCGCCTTTGAGTCGCCTTCAAGCATTGCCACTTTTGTTTCAATATAATCCTGAAATCCTGATCGCTCGTCTTCACTATACATGCCAG
Organism: Bacteroidia bacterium; assembly: GCA_045106685.1. GTDB lineage: Bacteria > Bacteroidota > Bacteroidia > J057 > J057 > JAUIGE01. The sequence goes on from JBGCFB010000238.1 coordinate 8,086, forward strand.
CGTAGCGCTGCTCTTCGCGTTGCCAGTCAGCAGCAATAAAGTGTACAGGATACAAGCGATAAGCCTCTACGATTTTTCGATCTACATGACTGCGAAAAACGCGAAAACGCTCGTTTTTATCCTGAATCGCAGCCATAGACTCCAGCGTTTCCAACGAAAAGGCAGGAGCAAGACTGAAATTAGCTCGCCCTTTTTGAGACGTAACACCCTTCAACATTGCCTTGAAATCATCTTTTCGGCGGTGTGAATATTCTCCTCCCGCAGCTTTATAAAACAGCTCCTGTGCTTTGAGCTCATCACATGGGTCATACTCATAGGAAATAGCGAGCGTGCGAAGATTGAGCTTTTGAAAATGTTCCACAAAGTCATCGCCTGCCATCGCCAGCATCTTGAGAAGGCCTGTGCCCGTTCGGTCGATACCGTTTTTGGTTCTGCCGCTACGCTGCGCGATCCAGATGGAGTTTCTTTGTTCTCTCCGCGTCGCCACATAGGATGATATCCTTTGAGATACCTTGTACATCTCACGTGGTTGAGTAGGGCGCGAGATAACAAAGCTGCGATTGAGCTTGAGGAGATCGGTGATTACTTGTGACAGAAATAGGTTGTCACCCGTTCCGGTCTCAGCTGTTTCCAGCCCATGATCTACCAACACAACATTTAGAATCGCGGAGTCAAGAATGATGTCCCGGTGATTGGATATAAATAGGTTGCCTCCATCCTCCGGACTCAACGTATCAAAACCTTCAGCCGTAAATCCAGTGGTCGTACGGTCGATGATTCCCCGAATAGCTTTATAGGAAAAGTTACGCTGTAAGTCATGAACCGTGTGGGTGTTTCTTGCTACACGAATAAGCTCTTCGCTGGTCCAGTCAGGAAAAAGGTATTGGCAAAGTTGTACTGCTGCCGGTTCGCGCATCAGGCGATTGAGGGCAGCATCAACTTCGTCATCTATATAGGGGCGTATGTCTTCGAAAGTGTCGTTCACGGGCTGTGGCTTGGACTTGCAAAAGTCGCCTTTGTGCCGATATTTCCCAAACACGATCTCAACCTTCCTGACGCAAGGCGCGCAAGCGCTTGCGCACCTCCACAGAATACAAGCTCCCTGGGAAGGTTGTTAAAAATTCGAGATAAAGCTTAGAAGCCATTTCGGGATTTTTCAAGTTGTAATCATAAAGGCGAGCCTTGGTGTACAACGCATCATCTGCATAGATATCTTCCTTGTGGTTTTCCAGAATACGCTCGATATATGACATCGCTTTGTCTATATCATTGCGCTTGAGGTATATATTGGTCTTTTCCCACAGAATTTCGTCGGTAAGATTGTGACCCGGAAAAGCCTCAGCAAGTGAGTCCAGTTTTATCATCGCCTCATCATAATCACGCTGATACACAAGAAGCTGCGCCTCTGCAAAGCGCTCCAACGGCGCTGTGGTCGTGTCCATGCCGGAGTTGTCCATGATCGTCAGATTCAGACGAATCGCATCATTGGAAATATCATTTGAGGTGTTGTCCTTGATCGCGGTAAGGGTAGCTTGTGAAAGCTGAAATTCGCCTTTGTAATAAAGAAGCTGAGCGAGTTTGAACTTGGCCAATGCGCCTGTCTGGCGATCCTTGAAGGCTTTTACCACTTCATCATAGGCAAGACGAGCTTCATTGTAGTTTTTCTTCATCAGCAAAATATCGCCAACCAATAGCTTGGCATCGGCCCACTGGTCACGCTTAAGCCCAGGCTTGGATGCGATGTCAGCGAGGTTTGGAAGGGCTTTGTCGAGTTGATCTGAATAAAAAACCTGAAGCTTAGCCTGACGGAATATCGCGTTGAAGTATTCTGGATTTCTACCAAATTCACTCAACATCGATTCATAATTATCAATAGCCTCTTCTACAGCTGTCATGTCCACTGGTAGCTGGTCAAAAGCTTTTAATTCACTATTGACGGCTTTCTCCAATTGGGCGCGAAAGTAGTATGGTGAATCTTTTCCCTTGCGGTCAATGAGATACGAAAAAGCATCGTTTGAAAGGTCATACTGCTTGCTATTTCGGAGGGTTTGGGCAAAAGCAAAAACGCGATTTCCGTCTTCCTGAAACAAGCGATCAATCGATTTTACCTGGATAAATGACTCTCTGAAATTTTTGGACAAAACATAAAACTCAAATAGTAAAACCCTAAGGCCGGCATCATCTTGATTACGATCTACAGCCTGAAGCAAGCCACGCTCTACAGCATCCTGAGAGGCTGGATATACAAGGTTGAGAATATCGATTTTGACTTTGTCGTACATCGCAGGATTTGCATAGTATTCATGCAGATACTCCTGAGTAGCCTTTTCGAATTCTCCCTGTTGGCCATAAATATTGGCCAGCTCGTTAGCAAAGGCGTAGTCCGTTTTGAGGCGCTTGCGACCCTGGCGATATACATTTCCAGCGACTTCAAGCTTGCCCATTTTATTGAGATATGAGCCTATTTTGACAAAATCCCCTTCGGTCTTGAGTTGCTTTTTAATTACCTGATTATAGATTCCCTCTGCGCCTTTGAGATCACCGGTTTTCTCCAAAATCCCGGCCTTCACAATCGGATACATGGCTATGCCGTCGTTTTTCTTTATCAGCTTGTCTAAATAAGAAGTGGCTTCTTCAAATTGGCCGAGTTCGCTATAGCATGCGACTGCACGAAGCGCATAACGCTCTGCTCCCGATTTTTTGAATAATTTTTGGTACAACTCCAAAGCCTCTGGAAATTCACCATCGGCGAAATAGCGCTCTGCGAGCAGAATTTCTGGGTCATCCTGAGCATGAGCATAAAAAGCAGATGCCAACAGGCAAAACAAGAGGGCTACAATCTTAGTCTTCATAGTGCGGTATCAACGAGTATATTGGAAGCAAAGTTAACGAAACACAACTAACCGAGATTATCATGCCAGAATTACCCATAGTAGCGATGTATAAACGGTTTGTAGATGAGACATCGCTCGATCAGACCATCGTTAAGGTGGATGTCGAGGATGAGCGTCTACTTGAATGCAGTTTGCAAACCTTGCAAGAGGCTACGCTACAGCGCCAGTTTACCCACACTACTCGGATCGGTAAGTTTATCTTCCTTCATACTGATGCAGGGAAAGTGATAAAGTTACACTTTGGGATGACTGGAAAACCTGCATATTTCAATAGTCTGGAAGCCGCGCCGCGCTTTACGCGCGTGACTTTTTCATTTGCTGAAGGAGGCCATTTTGGCTTCGTGAATATCCGAAAGTTTGGCCGGATTGATGTAGACGATAGTGTGGAGGCGTACCAAAAGCGCCGAAAGCTTGGACAGGATGCGCTTGATATTTCGCAAGCGGACTTTGTCAAAGTCCTTCAAGGAAGAAATACGCTGCTGAAAGCAGCTTTGCTGCAGCAGCAGCATTTTGCTGGCGTGGGAAACTGGATCGCCGATGAGATTCTCTTTCAGGCTGGCCTGCGGCCTGATGTGCGTTTGCCAGAATTAAGTGAAGCGCACCTGAAGCAAGTGCATGGCATTATGCATGATATATTGAACACGGCAATCCTGCATGAAGCAGATCATGCTCGCTTCCCGGATCACTTCGTCGTGCAGCGCCGCTGGGGCGATGGGATCTGCCCACAGACTGGCGACCCCCT
>JBGCFB010000239.1:0-6981 GCA_045106685.1 Bacteroidia bacterium
GAGCAGCAAGTATCAAGTAGTAAAAGGCACCCGATATTCAATCATCCCCTCATCCTATCACTCATTCATTATAAGCGACCCACCTATCCCAACCTCAAGACCGGCGAAAGCTGATTAGCAATTCTCAAAATCTCAGCGAAAACGCCTGCGGCGGTCACTTCTGCTCCGGCGCCAGGGCCTTTGATGACGAGTGGTCGTTCGTGGTAGCGCTTGGTCGTAAATACGATCATATTGTCGCTACCGCTTAGGGTGGTGAAAGGCGAATCGGCGCCTACAGCTTGCAGCGAGATAAAGGCGTCTTCGCCTTCAAGGGTAGCGATAAAGCGCAGTGATTTCCCTTCGGCCTCGGCCGCGGCGCGGCGCTGTTCGAATTCGCCATCGGCGGCTTCCAGCGCTTCCATAAATGCGTCCACAGTCGGAGCCTCCAGGCAGGCTTTGGGCAAAATGCCATCAATGCGGATGGCCTCAGTTTCCATTTTGATGCCGGCCTCACGAGCGAGAATCAGCAGCTTGCGCGCGACGTCTTTACCGCTCAGGTCTTCGCGCGGATCAGGCTCGGTGAAGCCCTTTTCGCGCGCTTCTCCGACGATCTGGCTGAACTTCTTTCCAGCTGTATAATTGTTGAAAATAAAGGACAAAGAACCCGAAAGGACGCCTTCGATTTTTTCGATGCGATCACCCGAATTTACCAAGTCAGCGATTGTGGTTATCACCGGCAATCCTGCTCCGACATTGGTCTCATAAGCATAATAAACGCCACGGCTATCTGCGGTAGACTTCAGTTTGAAATAGTCTTCGTATTTGCCTGATGCAGCGACTTTATTAGGAGTGGAAATCGAAATGCTGTTCTCTAGAATTTCGCCGTAATAGTCTGGTATTGAGTCGTTTGCAGTGTTGTCGACAAAGATGCTATTCGGCAAATTCATCTCAATCATATTGTCAACAAAGGCTTTTGTGTCTGCCTTCAATGGCGAAGCTTTTAGCTGTGCCGGCCAATTTTGTAGATCAATTCCATCCTCATCAAAAAGCATCGTTTTCGAATTGGAAAGCGCCACCACATTCAGGTCGATAAATTGCTGATCATGCATGAATGCTGCATTTTCTTTTATCTGTTCCAAAAGCGTTTTTCCTATCAAACCAACCCCAACGATAAAGAGATTGAGGGAGAACGTGTCTGAAAGAAAGAATGCTTCATGAACTGCGTTGAGCGCTTTGGACTCGTCTTCGCGCTCGATCACCACGGTGATATTGCGCTCGGATGAACCTTGCACGGTCAGCATGACATTCACACCGTTTCGTCCCAAAGACTGGAACAATTTGCCCGAAATACCTGGACGGCTTTTCATTTTTTCACCCACTACAGAAATAACCGAAAGCTGCTCGTCGAGACGCAGTGGCTGAATAAGACCGGCCTTTATCTCTAGCGCAAATTCCTTGTCAATCGCGGCGCGCGCCTTCGCCACCTGCTCCGGCGCAATCGCAAAGCAAAGCGCATGCTCCGAAGAGCCTTGCGTAATCAAAATGACGTTGATTTGCTCTGCTGCCAAAATATTAAACAAACGCGCAATCAGGTTGGAGCCGCTTACGCCAAACAGGCCACTGCCTTCCAGCGTGAAGATCGACACATTGCTGATTGAGGCGACGCCTTTGACCGGATGTTTGTCATCCTTGGAACCATGTTCGTCGATCAGTGTTCCGGGATGATCCGGGTTAAACGTGTTTTTGATCACAATGGGAATCCGCTTTACCATCGCTGGTAAAATCGTCGGTGGATAGATGACTTTCGCTCCAAAGTGCGACATCTCCATCGCTTCTTCGTAGGTCATGCGCTCCACCGAAAATGCCTGCTTGACCTTGCGCGGATCAGCCGTCAATACGCCGTTTACGTCAGTCCATATTTCGACCATCTCGGCATCGAGCGCCGACGCAAAAAACGAAGCGGTATAGTCGGAACCGCCTCTTCCGAGCGTTGTGGTTACATTTTCATCATTTGAAGCGATGAATCCTGTGATAATGGCGATGCCTTTATTCGAGGCAAAATGTGCCTGAATGCGCTTATTCGTTTCGTCTGAATTGACGCGTGCAGCACCGAAGTGGCTATCGGTCAAAACGACCTTACGTGCGTCCAGATAATGCGCAACGATATTGCGATCGCGCAGCACTTCACTCAAGATAAAGGCTGAGGAGCGTTCGCCATGACTGAGGATATTGTCGAGCGTGCGCTTCGATAGCTCGCGAATCAGAAAGATGCCTTGCAGGATATTCGCCAACTCGATATGCGATTCTCGCAGTGCGTACTTGACAATCTCCTGGTGCTTTTCTGAAATCAGTTTTTCGACTACTTCAAAATGCCTTTCCGTATAGCGATCCAGTACTTCTTTATATGTAAAATCGCCTTTAGCGGCGGATTCGCTCATGCCTATAAGCATGTCCGTAACACCACCCAGCGCCGACACGACCACTGCACATTCGACGCCTTCCTCACGATAGCGGGTGATAATTTCTGCAACATGATTAATGCGGTCTCCATCCGCAACGGATGATCCACCGAACTTCAAAATTTTCATGGGACAAAGAAAAGAAATCGCTGTGCGATTTCAATGAAATAAAAGCCTTGATCGCTTTAGCATCTTGCTCTTTCCATTATTGCCCGATGATTTATCATCTGGGGCAAATGAAGCAAAATCGCTTCGCGATTGTATTGGTGCTCAGGCCATAAATGGGTTTCCCTCCCCAGGCAATAATGAAAGATGTTTTGGTTAAAGCCTATGGTCATTTCTCTTCATTGAAATCGTGTAGGGATTTCGTTTCTTCGCACTATGCTTGAATATTTTTCCGATCCCCTACGGATAATAGAAGTGATTATATGGATCACAGGTTTGGTATGTGTGTATCTCAATGCCAAGGAGAACATATGGGCCTGGCCGATTGGGATTGTAAGTGTGGCACTTTCGACGGTGATATTTTATAAGACGAGCTTATACAGCGACACGCTCCTAAACGGGATTTACGTCGTGTTGGGCTTTTATGGCTGGTACCAATGGGCCTATGGAGGGGCGGCGAAGACGGCTTTGCCGGTGACGAAGATGCAGCTTTGGCCGGGCTGGGCAGCGAGTATGCTGATTGGATTGGCTGGCCTGGCAGCTTTGAGCTGGTTTTTTGGAACATATACTGAAGCTGACTATGTATATGGAGACGCCTTTACGACGAGTTTTAGTCTGGTAGCACAAGTGCTTTTGGCAAGAAAAAAACTCGGCAACTGGCTCATCTGGATTGTGGTAGATGTCGTGGCGGTGTATATCTATTTTCATAAAGGCTTATATATCATTACCGCGCTCTATGTTGGATATTTTTTCCTTGCTATTTATGGTTATTTAGAATGGAAAAAGATGATGGAAGCAGAACAAAAGCAGGCGGATTTGCTTAATCAAATTGGAAGCTAGATAGACTCCCACTTTAACCGCCCTCATGAGTACCTTGCTCCAACATCCTTTTGCCGCAGCTTTTTTTATTATAGGCCTGATATTCTTAGGATATCGGCTTATGGTGGTGCTGCTTAATATCATATTGGATACCCGAATTCCTATACGCGAGTCGTTGGAGCTACCCACGATTTCGATCTTGATTCCTGCGCGAAATGAAGCCCGAAATTTGACCGCCCTTTTTGCTCAACTCAAATATATCGAACATCAAGTAGCGGAAATCATTATTCTGGATGACCAGTCAGAGGACCTTACACCGGACTTGCTGCGCAGTTGGGAACTCGGCGGTGAGAAGCGTAAAGTGCTGAAAGGCAGTACATTACCTGCGGGATGGCTTGGGAAACATTATGCCTGTGCCAATCTGGCCCAAGCGGCCAAGTCCGACTATTTCCTCTTTTTAGATGCCGATATCGCCCAACTCGATACGCGCCTTTTGCCCAGCATTTTTACCCAAATCAAAAAACGTAAGCTAAGCCTGATATCCATTTTTCCTGACCAGCACATGCTAAGCCTGGGCGAGAAAACGGTCGTGCCGCTTATGCATTATCTCCTGCTGAGCTTGTTGCCACTTCGCTGGATATACAGTCTGCCTTTTGCCAGTATGGCCGCCGCCAACGGGCAGTGCATGGTGTTCGAAGCGAAGGCCTACCGACAGCACAAATGGCATGAGCAAGTGAAGTCGATTATCGTAGAAGATATCGCCATCATGAAGGCCGTGAAGTCAGCCAAACTCAAAGGCTTAACCTTCACCGCAAACGGCCTGATATGGGCGCGTATGTATCAAAGTTTTGGAGAAGGGCTTGCCGGATTTGGAAAAAATATCCTCTCAGGTTTTGGGAATAGCGTCATAGGCTTGATCGTCTATCTGGTCTTGTTATTGGGCTTTCCTATACTGCTTATTTTTCTGGGTTGGCAAGGTGTGGTTTCTGGGAAAATACTGCTATTGATTTTGGGTGGTATGATTGGGATAAAAGCGGGAATCAGTATGTTGGCTAATCAGTCGATTATCCAAAATCTACTATTAGCGCCTGTGCATATGATCTCAATGCTCATCGTTGCTGTGCGATCTATTATTAATCTTATTCGCAAAAAAAATACATGGAAAGGTCGAAACGTCCAGTTGTAGCTGGAATCGTACTGGTGGTCCTGCATGTGGTAGGCGTAATTGGCTTTTCGTTGGAAAGCTTCAAGCCGCTTTTTCAACAGCTAACGCCTTTGAATCTGATTATCACGGTTGTGCTTCTTGGTGTGTTTCATCAGGTTTGGACAAAACGTTTTGCAGCCTGGGCTTTCCTCACGTTTATGGCAGGCTTTTTAGTCGAAGTCACTGGTGTAAAGACGGGATTAATCTTTGGTGAATATGCGTATCTGCCAGCCTTCGGACCTCAGTTGTGGGAGACTCCGCCGATCATCGGTCTTAACTGGCTTATGTTGGTCTATATAATCGGCATGCTGGTCGCGCTAATCCCTGTAAAAAGGAAAGGTTTAGCCATTGACGCACCACTGGTGAAATCAGCAATCGCAGCGACGCTGCTGACCTTGTTTGATGTGCTCGTCGAGCCTGTAGCCATCCAAAATGAATTCTGGACCTGGTTCGGTCAGACGCCGCCCTTGCAGAATTTTGCTGCCTGGTGGCTGATCGGATTTGTGTTATTCTACGGCTATTATCGCCTTCCTCAAAAACCGCGTAATCCGCTGACTATCTGGGTGATAGGCGTGCAGCTGTTGTTCTTTGGAGGCCTTTTTATTATTGGAAATTCGTCATGAATAATTCGTCATTGATCATTAAACATGAGGTAATGACTAATGACCAACAAAATTATTTTGTGGCCTGAGCGGAGTCGAAGGCCCCTCAACCAAAAATCAACAGATTTCCTTGCTGGTGTGGCTTCGGCTCCGCTCAGCCACCAGCAATATAAGCTGTTGAAATGGCCTCTTCGGATATTGAATTTCTGTTTTTTAAATGAACAACTCTAGGTAGCAATTCTTCATTAAACATGACCTAATGATTCAATGATCAAACGACCACATGACTAATAAGCTCGGTACTATTTAAATCTCAAACTATCCGGGCTTGTAAGATTTTTGTGAATATGAAATCGTTCGCTTTCAGGCATATGGGTGCGGAGGAAGACATCCCAGTAGACTTCTTTGTTCATTTCGGCGGGGTGAATGATGAAATTTTTATACTGAAAGGTCTGAATGACATTGAGGCCCATTCCGGCGAGGAGTACGATGCCGAGAATGGCATATCGCCAGCGAATCTGGCTGCACCAATGGAAAAATGCAGCAAAGCCGATCGCAAGGACCGCCGAGCTTTCCACCAGGGCACGCATGCCGAAGCTTCCGCCGTACCACCACGACCACCAGCAGGAGACGATGTAGATATTTACGATCAGGTATATGAGGATTGCCCAGAAGCCTTCGGGGCGATTTTTTTTCACCCAAAACAAACCAACAAAAGCCAATAGCATCAACGGCGTGTACACAAACCAGCCTTTGTGATAGCCGAAAAGCACCTCGCCAATCATGGGCATATCGAAGTAGAATTGCTCATGACCATACGAGGCAAATATCCAGCTTCCGCCCCAGATTTTCCAGTAGAGTAGGAGAGGGGACATAACGACGAAACACAAGAGTACGCCTCCAGCTATTTGAAGCCAGTTTTGCTGAAGATGAGCGATCTTCGCTTTGAAATTGTTGATTCCCCAAAGGATCGGTACGAGTGCGATGACCGCGTTGGTGGGGCGAAGTAGTGCTACGAAGCCGAGCGCTATCGCCAGACCGATCATATGCTTCCAGCGTCCATGACGATGCCACTGGGCAGTACAATACATCACTGCTGCGATTGCCGCAAAGTTGTATAGGTGCGTCATGCCCGGTTCTACGAGCGCATAATGGAAGTAATTCGTACCAAAATAGTAGGTCAATACTGTCAGCACTGCGGCGGGTGGATCATAGTAGAGCCGCACAAACTTCCAGATGAAGATCAACCCGATGGCCATCCAGAAGATGGCTGTGAGCCCTCCGGCAAGGCGGTAGGGATTGGTGAATCCGTTGGCTTTGTGGCCGACTGTTTCGGCTAATAGGTGGGCGACCAGGAACATTGGCGTGTGAACGATCGCTAGTCCTGGCGGGTATTTCATTACCCATTTTCCGGTTTCATCAGAACGGTATGGCCCGAAGTATTCGATTACAGGAGGATAATTGTACTGGCGTACTTCTTCGTCCAGCGTCCATTCCCAATCGAGGTCAGTATCGTCATATACGAAAAGGGCAGGCAGATATGAATAGTAGCCTAGGCCGTCAGAGACAAATGGCCACGGCCATTTGCCGTTGTGATACTCATGAAAATGAATCAACCAAAAAAGCTGAAAGACCATCAAGCTACTGATAAGCCAGGTGCCTTGGCGCTTATTGATATGAGAGAAGAAGCCTTTCATCAGTTAGGCGAGACGAAGAGATTGCAGATTGATTATTAACGATTGCAGATTGACGA
>JBGCFB010000024.1:0-6412 GCA_045106685.1 Bacteroidia bacterium
CAAGTGGAATACTTCATGTTAATCTTGATCTTGCGGGCGAAGAGGACGTTGTCCTGTCGTTAGTAGATGTAAGTGGAAGAGTCGTAGGTAGACAGGTTTATCCTAGCCGCCCTGAAGGCTTCCAGACATTGACCTTTGAGGCTGGTACGATTGCAGAAGGAATTTACATTCTTATGATTGTAGCTGGGGATGATCTCATCGAACTAGGTGGATACAAACCTGGTGTTGTTGGGCCATTTGGATTACGATATAACAACCGTAGAAAAATATTGATAAAGCGTTAAGCTTTGAATGTAATATTAGAGCATAAAAAAGGGCGAACACTTTAGAAGTGTTCGCCCTTTTAGATTGGTTTCGTTTGAAATTACAAATTGATTTCCGCAGTCCTATTAACACAAGTCGCTTTTGTATGATTAAAAGGATGGCTTAATACAAAATGAACTGCAGATGCTGGTTTCGCTTGATAAAGTTCTGTTTCCAGTTTCAAACTAATACTTGTAAGTAATATATCTGAAGAAACAGAAGGCAGGGGCGGAAGGTCAGATTCTAAAAAACTTCCAGCGAAGCTAGGGATATGATCCACTTTGCTTAGTGGTACTTCTGGTGAACCGCAAGACCAAATAATGGCTCCGATTACTCCAAGAGTAAGAAGTGGAATACTGATTCCAAATTTTGATTGAGCTTTGGCAAGGATCGTTCCTGAAAGGTTCATGCCGTACGTGTTGAGTTTGTATATTTTCAAATATACATAATTAAACGAGAATGATTTAATAACCGTTGCTTTGTGTAGTTTTGCGATTCATGGAAAATAGCAAGGTAAAAATCGGATTGTTAGGTGTTGGTCACTTAGGTAAAATTCATTTGCGCATCCTAAAATCGATCCCTGAGATTGAATTTATAGGCTTTTTTGACCAAGATTCGAATATGGCCACGCAGGTTTCTGAAGAGTTCGAAGTTCCTGCTTTTCAAGATATGGCTTCGCTTTTAGAAGCATGTGATGCTGTTGACATTGTCACACCTACCCTGGCGCACTTTGCCGTGGCACAACAAGCATTGCAGGCTGGAAAGCATGTGTTCATCGAAAAGCCGGTAACGAGTACAGTCGAAGAAGCCCAAGCTTTATTAACACTTGCAAAACAGACCGGAACGACTGTACAGGTGGGCCATGTTGAGCGATTTAATCCTGCTTTCTTGGCCGCTTCAGGCTTTGATCTCGAGCCACAATTTGTGGAAGGTCACCGCCTGGCGATGTATAATCCCCGTGGAACAGATGTATCCGTAGTCCTTGACTTGATGATCCACGATATCGACGTTTTATTGAGCGTGGTAAAAAGCCCGGTAAAGCAGATAGATGCAAACGGTGTCTCAGTTGTGAGTAAAACTGCCGATATCGCAAATGCGCGTATCGCCTTTGAGAACGGCTGTGTTGCTAATCTTACAGCTAGTCGTATATCACTCAAAAATATGCGTCGTCTCCGCTTCTTCCAGCCGAGCGCTTATGTTGCAATCGACTTTTTAGAAAAGAATACCGAAGTCGTCCGCTTAAGCAATGAAGCTCAGGGAGGAGGAATGAGTTTCCCTATTGGTACTGGTGATGAAAGCCGCTTTTTACAATATGAAAAAGCAGATGTTCAATCAAACAATGCCATCAAAATGGAGCTTGAATCTTTCGCTGCAAGCATCCTGAAAGGAGAACCTGTACGTGTCTCCCTCGAAGATGGTGTAGCGGCACTTGTGGTTGCACAGGAAGTCGCCCAACGTATTGAGAGTCAGGTAAATAGCTGAGGGTAAGATTTGTTTGGAGTTGAGCGTTTGGTGTTTTGAGTTCAAACAAAAATCTAATTCAACTCAAAACTCTTAACCCAAAACCCAAAACCCAAAACCCAAAACCTGACAGAGGTAGCGGTTAGTTATCCCGCATGCCGTCATCGATCCATGACTTCACCTTGTCAATTTCGCATTGGTCAAGTTTTGCACCATTCTGAGGCATTCTGCTGAAGCCTGTAAGGTGAGCAATACTACCGTAGAATTGGTTGTTAGCTTGCGCGCTTCGAACAGCAGCAATCGTATTAAGGGCGATTCCTCCGGAAGGAGAGGAGCTGTTATGACATCCGACACAATTTGCTGTTAGGAGTGGCTTCACAAATTGATCGTACGAAACATCGACAAGGTCGCAGCCACCAGTTCCTGTGGTATCACACGTGAGGTTCTTTGCTCCTTCCTCAATCCAGTCTTTGATTATCTGAATTTGATTTGCTGGTAATGGCCCTGAAGGAGGCATTCTTTCCGAAGGGTCCGTAGCTACCAAGACTTCATATAATTCGGACCTGTCAGGATCATTTGGTTCAACATTCGCTGTTTTTATAACATTCTCATAATTGTTGAGAATAACCCCACTTTGAGCGCTCGCTTCATTATGACAACCTGAGCGGGCACAATTACTCACTAAAATTGGGAGCACATCTTTTTCAAAATATACAAGGTTTGTATCGCACTTTGTTATTGTCCTTGTTGAGTCACAAGGGAAGTTGTCAGGGCATACAGAATCGTATGTACATGATGTTGTGGAAAGGATTGCTCCAAAGATCATGAAAAGACTAAGGCCGAAAGGGAGAAAAAGCTTCATGTGTTGTTTTTATTGTGTACCAAAACATTAACATTCACTATTGTCTGAGGATTAATCTCAAGGCAATAGTGAATGTTAAATGTACACAGAAGCTTTTTTTACACCTGTCTTTAGCAGCCAAAGCGGGAAAAATTCCAGCTATCTCAGAAAATTACGCTGCTTTTTTCCACCAAATTCCAAAAACAAAAATAGAAACCCCGACGATAAGAAGAGCCCATGAGCCATTTCGTTTAGGCTGGACTGGTGCTGGTACCTTGGACTTATAATTTTGCTTTCGCCAGGCCAGATGTTCTTGATAAACGTCTTTTATCTCGGCACGATAGGTCTTGATTGCATCGTTCGAAACGATGTTCGTGAGTTCAGTATAGTTGGCTATTTCTTTCGCTCTACGAGCCTTTACTTCCTTCAAGTACTTGTAGCCAGCTTCGCAATTTGCGCCATAGATTTCAGGCCTTTGTAAGACATAGCGAGACTGAAATTGTGTCTTATTTGGGGTGACCTGAAATAGCAAGTCCTGAGGGAAGTGCTCGCGATCATAGCGCACATGAATACGTGTCATATGAAGATCTCCACTATATTCATCGCCCCAGCCCTCGTATTTCTCCAGCCAAAAGGCTCCTGCTTCGCGCAGTTCGTCATACACAAGTGGCGGATTAGGACAAGGATCACATTTGATGGATTGATTTCCACTAATATCCCAGGCATATTCTAAAATGGCGACATTTCGACCTGACCGCTCCCAGGTGTTTTTGAAGGTACGTTTATAAAAATCTCCAAAATTCTGATCTACAAAGGTAGGAATATTGCGATCTGTCGGCATTTCGACTGTGCGGTAGTTGGTGACTTCTGCTCGGCCCTGGTCGGTGAGGATGTATACGACCATGTCTTGCGCCTCTTTAGCATTGGCCATGCCAAGGCGGATGGGAAGCATAAACTTTTCTGTTATATACGAGACCTGAATTGGCCGTAGACTTACAGATGAATTTCCATCGTATTCATCGAGATTTACTTTTACTACGAAAAATTTCAAGCCATCTTTTACGTAAGGATCAAGTGCTTCTTTAGCGCCCGGTGGAATATTGTAACCCTCTCGTAAAAGCCATTTCTCCAAACCATCGGATTCCTTTGCACCCAGAATGAGAATCGTGTATTCACCTATATTATACGTCGCTTCTACTTTGACGCCCAGGTCGCGTGGTTCCGCGTAGCTTTCTTCAACTTCTTCAGTTTCTGGAGCACCCCATGAATCATCCCCAAAATCATCAGCAGCCTCATCCCAGCCACCGCAAGGCGGCTCGTCAAAATACTCCACTAAGCGTGGTCCGGAGTAGGCATCCATGCGACTAAAAATACCCGCATCCGCCACGCGAATATCTTCCTCTCGTGGAATCACTGGAACCGGAACGACCATTGCGAAGTTTTTGACAGGGCCGTTAAAATCGCTTTGCATGGTCACGACCGTTTGGTCGCCTTGACGGACAAGAATGACTTGGGAGGCTTGATTATAAAGTTGTGTTTTAGCGGAATTAGCAAAAAGGCTGGCATCAGCTTTGGCAACATAAAATCCGCAAAAGGAAGTCAGAATCGCGTAGCAAGCAGCACATGATACAAGAATGAGTAGCTTTTTCATTTGTGAAGTGATTGAGTAAATGAATATTCATAACCGTTAAGCTATTAGCGTTTGGCGATTAGCTGTTGGCCAGAATATGAGGATGAGGCTTTTTATTAAAAAACGTTACTTCCTGTTGATAATGAGAAGGCAACCCAATATTTTTTCTTAAAGCCAAACGCCAATAGCTAATAGCCAACAGCCATATTAGCACTAAGCCAATTCAGCACTATTACGCTTTTCTACAAATCGTAAAACCCCAAGAGCTAGCATAATCACTACCAATGTCAAAGGCCAGAATGGACCTCCAGGGAGAACCGGTAATACGAAGCCTTTGTCATCATCATCGTTATCAGGAATCGCCTTTATCCAGTCATGCTGATTCTCTGGATGAACCGAAATTTTTTGCTGAATCTCGCTTAAATAATTTGGGTAAAAAGCCTTCGCGTTCCAGCCCGTCAAGTCAGCAAGTACTTCCATTTCCTTTACTCTTCTGCGCTGCAATTTGTGCAAATATGGCAATGCGCGGGTGCAGGTCATGTCGCCTTGGGCAGGATTTTGCATGACATACCGTGCCTGAAAATGCTGTTTGTTGGGAGTCACTTGGAACTGAAGATCCTGCGAAAAATGCTTTCTATTATATCGGAAACGGAGGCGCGTGAAGTGTAGCTGACCAGCGTAGTTGTAGCCATTATTGCTATTTAACCAGAAAACACCAGCTTCTCGTAAATCACGATAGGCGAGGGGAGGACTTGGGCATGGGTCGCACTTTACTGCTTGGAAACCGCTAATATTCCAGGTGTATTCCAACATGGCGATGCTCTTATCAGCTTTCTCCCAGGCGCGTGTGTACATGTCTCCATAAAATCGTGTGAAATCCTTACGAATGACGGTCGGGATGTTCATGTTAGAAGGCATCTCCACATTGCGATAGTTGGTGGTTTCTACACGTCCTTGGTCAGTGAAGGAGTACACGACCATGTCCTGATCGCCGTCAGCATTTGCCATTCCAAGACGGATCGGAAGACCAAATTTCTCTGTCTTAAAAGTCATCTGTATCGGCTGAAGCTTTTTGATATTGAGCTTGCCAAACTCTTCGAGGTTTACTTTTACGACGAAGAACTTGAGTTCATTCTTGATGTAAGGTTTGAGTACTTCTGAGGCTCCTTTTGGGATTTTGTAGCCATTTTGAATAAGCCAGGTCTCTAAGGCGTCAGACTCTTTCGCAGAAAGAATAAGAATGTCATAACCACCTACGGTATATTCCGCTTCGATCGTAACCTTTTCTTTCTTTTCTACAGATGCTCTACCAACTGAAGTCGCCATAACTCTTGTCGGAGCAAAATCATCTAGACTTTCCTCTGTAACTTCAATTGTTTGGCAAGGATTCTGATCATGGTATTCGACTAGTCTTGGTCCAGAGTACGCGTTTATTTTAGCGAATAAGTCAGGCCGTACCACGCGGATCTGATCGCGCTTGAGGACTTCGGGAACCGGCACTACCATCGCAAAGTCTTTCAGGTCTCCCTGGAAATCGCTTTCCATGGTAACGACAGTTTGATTGCCAGAACGCACCAGAATAACCTGTGAGGTTTTGTTCGTAAGTTTTACATCAGCTTTAGCTACATAAAAACCACAGAAAGCAGTCAAGGTAGCATAAGCCGGAATAAGCAAAAGGAAAAACAGGGCTCTTTTCATGTTAGGAATTGTTGGTTCAAAAAATAATCAGGGTGTTTGACCTTAAGGACAGCGGTCGGGCTACTTTTCCATAAAGTGACTGGTTGTATGGGCTTGTTGAACTGCTGTACGGATTGATCGACTAAACGTAGGCCTAGTCTTGCAGCGAAGTTCGTTTGATCAGCTTATCGATTCTGGAAATATATTCCGGATAGCGTTTTGCGCTTTCTATTCCTGTGAGTTCTTGCAGGCGTTTCATCTCGGCGATGCGTCGCTTTTTCACACGTTGTAGATAGGGGAGTGCTTCTTTTGGGAGTCTTAAACTAGGTGCAAGCCCTTGGAAATAAAAATACGGCCGAAATCTTTCGGTTGATGAGTCAATTTCGAAAACGAGATTATTTTGTAATAATATACTGGATGGGTTTATACTGAATTTGTGTATAAAAAGCCTCGAATCCGGTTCAAATGAGCTTATTTTGAAATTGTATGATATTGAAAAC
>JBGCFB010000240.1:0-23829 GCA_045106685.1 Bacteroidia bacterium
GCAAGAATCATATCGGCTAATTCTCTAAAGACGCCCTTGCCGCCAGCTTTGGACAGGGTGATCGTCGCGCGGTCCTTGATGTATGAAGGCGCGTCCTGCGGCGCGGCAGATAAGCCAGCCATCGCATATGCTGGAAGATCGTTGATGTCATCACCGATGTAGGCAATCTCCTCAAGCTTCAGATTGAAATCTGTAGCGAAGGTCTTGATGGCAGCTTCTTTGTCTTTGCAACGCTGATTGATGCTGTCAAAGCCAAGCTCGCTAGCCCGCCGTTTCACCATTTTCGATTTCCTACCTGTAATGATGCCCATAAAAAAGCCGTGCCGCTTCAGCACACTGCAAATCTGCCCATCCTTAACGTTAAAGGTTTTACTTTCGACACTGTGGCTATCATACATGATGCTGCCATCCGTAAGGACGCCATCCACATCTGTAACAATCGCTTTAATAGCCTTCAGTTTGGTATCAAGAATAAGCGATTCCGCTATTTTTACATCTTCAGGAAGATCGACGCCAAAGGAAGTGCTGCTTGTTTTTGCAATGCCAATCTTATAGCCATTATCTAACCATCGAAGTTGCTCCAGGCTTTCTTTCAGTTCATTTTTGCTGGGAGAAAGCTGCATCAAAACAGCAAGGTGAGAAGTCGAAAAGCCATATATCCCGACATGTTTACCTTTCGGATATTCGCTACTCAGGCTGGTCACATCTCTGGAAAAAGCATGTGCATTACTCCCATTAAATGCTACCTTAACGATACTGCGTTTAGCAATGTCATGCTCTACCAAATCTGTATACAACGTTGCTATGTTGTGTCCTTGTTCTAACAGGATCGCTACCGTATTAATCGCCAACGGATCGATTAAGGGCTCATCTCCCTGGATATTGATAATGTGTTCATAATCAGGTAGTTGCTGAGCGATTTCAGCGCATCGACTCGTGCCATTCAGGTGATGATCGCCTGTTTTGATCGCTTTCCCGCCGAACTTTTCAACAGCTTTAATGATGCGTTCGTCATCTGTTGCCACGACAACTTCACTAAGCTTTGAGGCCTTTTTACACTGCTCGTATACCCACTGAATCATAGGTTTTCCTGCGATCCTTGCAAGAGGTTTACCTGGGAAGCGAGTAGAGGCATAACGAGCCGGGATAATGCCAAGAATTTTCATGAAATTATATCATATAGGGTTATTGACCTCTGTCAGCGCAAAACCAAAATGCTTAAAGCGCTGACAGAGGCAATACAACTAAACAGGGAGATTTATCACATCGGCAATTGCCTTTTCAAGTTGGTCTAAAGGAATCATATTCGGGCCGTCGCTGAGTGCTTTGTCTGGGTTGGGATGTGTTTCGATAAAAAAGCCTCCTGCTCCAAATACCTTGGCGGCAAGCGCCATCTTAGGCGCGAACTTGCGATCTCCACCAGAGGTTCCGCCGGAGCCTCCGGGTCGTTGCACAGCATGTGTACAATCCATAATAACTGGAGCCCACTGGCGCATATCAGCGATATTTCTAAAATCTACGATGAGATTATTATAGCCAAAAATGTTGCCACGTTCCGTCAAAAAGACCTTGTCATTTCCGGAAGCTTTTACCTTTTCGACAGGATAACGCATGTCGGCACCAGAAAGGAACTGCCCCTTTTTGATATTGACGATTTTGCCTGTCTTTGCAGACGCTACTAAGAGATCCGTCTGGCGACAGAGAAAGGCCGGAATCTGAATGATGTCGAGCACCTCGCCAGCCGCTTCTGCTTGATGACTTTCATGTATATCGGTGGTGATGGCAAGCCCGTAACGATCTTTGATCGTTTGCAGCATGGCAAGCCCTTTCTCCAAACCTGGTCCACGGAAGGAACTGATTGAGGTGCGATTTGCTTTGTCAAAAGAGGCTTTGAAAATAATCTCAACGCCTAAATTGGCTTTTATGCTCACCAGTTTTTCTGCCACCTCTTGAAGCAAGTCCTCACTTTCAATTACGCAAGGTCCTGCAATAAAAAATGGCTCCTTGAGGAGTTTTTGGTACAAAGAATCACTCATGCTACAAAGATACAGTTCCATGAGTTGAAAGTGCATAGTAGAGGCGCAAAATTTTGCGCCTCTACTATGCACTTTGAACTTACTGCCCACCCAGTCGGCGAGCGCGCTGCATAGGATTCTCTTTTTGTTTTTCCTTGAATAACTCGAAACGTGTAGGCTGAGGACGCGGAGGCCAGCTATTGTTGCCTGTGTCGGTATCTGCTGTTTCGAGCAGTGGATCGAGTTCTACGCTTTTGAGTTCCTTATCAAAAATGAACACCTTCTTCGTTGTATCCTGATGTTTTTTCCATACCTCAGCAGGAATTTTTAGCATTTCCTGGCTGTCGTCAGCAAAGGTAAAGCGTAGAATCAACGGCATCACAAGGCCACCCTTATTCAAAAACTCAATTTCATAAAACTGCTTATTCGCCATTGTATCGAGCAGTTTGAGCTCATCTTCTGTAAATCCTTTTCTCCACTTTTCATATGCAGCTTTATCGTCAGCATCCACCACACTTTCATCATACTCGTTGTAAAAGTCGCGTGTTACTGGCTTGCGCTCTACGACTGTTTCCTTTATATCTTCTTTGTTGCGGACAACGCTAATAATAGGAGGAGCGGCGTTTTTTTGTTGTTTGGCAAAAGCCTTTTCTAAATCAGGGTTGTGCGTGTTGAGTTGTAGCCAGCGTACATTATTGATAGCGATATCGACATGGTCAGTTGTGTAAAACCAGCCACGCCAAAACCAGTCTAAATCGACGCCACTGGCGTCTTCCATGGTGCGGAAAAAGTCCTCTGGATTTGGATGCCTGAACGCCCAACGGCGTGCATACTCTTTGAACGCAAAATCAAATAACTCACGGCCCATGATGGTTTCGCGTAGAATATTAAGCGCTGTAGCGGGTTTTCCATAAGCGTTGTTACCAAACTGCCAGATCGATTCAGAATTCGTCATAATCGGCACAATGCGCTTTTTATCACCCTTCATATAGTCGACAATCTTGCGTGCAGGCCCTCTGCGAGACTGGTATCCGCGATCCCATTCCTGCTCTGTGAGATATTGGGTGAAGGTGTTGAGTCCTTCGTCCATCCAGGTCCACTGACGCTCATCCGAGTTGATGATCATCGGGAAGAAATTATGTCCCACCTCATGGATGATGACCGATATCAAACCGCGCTTTGTGCGGTCCGTGTAAGTGCCGTCTGCTTCCGGGCGTCCGCCATTGAAGCAGATCATCGGATACTCCATGCCGATTTTATCAGTGTGCACAGAAATAGCCACCGGATACGGATAGTCGATAGTGTACTTAGAATACACGCGTAAGGTATGAGCAACCGAACGCGTTGAGTACTTTTCCCAAAGCGGATTACCTTCCTTTGGATAGTAAGACATAGCAAGGACATTTTTTCCTCCAAGCTTCACCGCCATCGCATCCCAGATAAACTTGCGTGAGCTTGCAAAAGCGAAGTCGCGTACATTTTCTGCTTCATAGCGCCAGGTCTTGGTGTCGGTTGCTTTTTTTCCTTCTGCCTCAAGGGCTTCATCCGCAGTGACGATCATCACCGGATCTTCATAGTTTTCACGTGCCTCATCGAGGCGCTTGCGCTGCGCCGAATTCAGCACCTCATTGGCATTTTGCCACAGACCTGTTGAGGCCACCACATGGTCAGAAGGTACGGTGATATCTACCTTGTAATCACCAAAAGGAAGTGTGAATTCTCCACGACCGAGGAACTGCTTATTTTGCCAGCCTTCCGTTTCGTTGTAGACACACATACGCGGGAAAAACTGCGCAATCGTATAGAGGTAATTGTCTTCTTCTGCGAAATATTCATAACCGCAACGTCCGCCTGACTTGATGCGATTATTGATCATATACCACCATGTGATCTTGATCGAAACTTTGCCTTTTGGGGCGAGTGTTTGAGGGAGGTCGACGCGCATCATGGTTTTGTTGATGGTGTGCGGTAGGGGAGTGCCGTTTGCTGAAGTGACAGATGTTATATGGTATCCACCTTTGAAGGCTTCCTTTTCTTGTAGTTGAAGAAAGGTTTTTAGTTTATTTTTTTCTTTCAACTCACCGTGTTCAACAAGCTTCCGTTCCGAGCCAGGCTCACGCATATTTTGATCTAGTTGTAACCAAAGGTAGCGCAGCGGATCAGGCGAAGCGTTTATATAAGTGATCGTTTCCGTTCCGTCGATGCGTTGCTGCTTATCGTCGAGACGAATATCCATATCATAATCAGCTCTGTTTTGCCAGTATTCATGGCCTGGTGCACCCGATGCCGTTCGATAACTATTGGGAGTTGGTAGCTCCTCTTTTAGTTGTTTGAACTTGTTGGTGTTGTAGTTCTGCTGAGTATTTTGAGAAAAGCTTTTTGGTACCAAAAAGCACAAAGCAAGGATGACTGAAAGTGTTGAAAAACGTAGCATTCGTTACGATTGGAGGTTGTATTAAAAAAGATCTAAGATTCTGATTATCAAAAGGATAGTCGCGTATGTTCCAGCAAAAAAGGAAAGTACGAGCGTCCATTTCCGTAAGCTTATACCGATCAGATCAATAATGATCCAGCCGATCAGCAGAAGGACAGAAACAACAACGAGTTGGGCGACTTCCAGACCTATATTAAAGGCGAGAAGCGGTTTCCAAAGGCTCATATCAGGCATGAGCATGGGTTTAATTTGGCCTGCATAGCCTATACCATGCACCAGGCCAAAGCCTGCGGCTATCCAGTAAAGCGACTTGCGATTTTTGCGAAATTCTGGCGGCCGCCTCAGGTTCCACCATGCGGTAACCACAATGCTCAATGCGATGAGTATTTCGGCAATTTCTGAAGGGACACTGAGGATATCGAGGGTGCTGAGGGCGAGCGTGATGGAGTGGCCTACAGTAAAAGCTGTAGCAAGCAAGGCGACTTCGCGCCATTGGCGCGGGCGATACGTCGCAACAAGCACTACAATAAATAGTATGTGATCAGCGGCTCCTACCTCGAGCAAATGCCCAAAGCCAATGCTGAAAAAAATATTAAATTCTGACATGTATTACTAAGCTCTCTCGTTGTATTTTTGCCCGCAAAGATGACCCAAAAATTAGAAAATGAAACTACCAATTGCCTTGAAGGTTTTTAAATCAAAGATTTTGACTGTCGCCTTGCTGGCATTTGGAGCTTTTATTTGGCTCAATTGTATGCCGCTCCACCCCATTCATATGAGTAGTGCGAGTATGCTGTTGAATAAAGAGACAGGAGGTCTGGAAATATCGATGCGCGTCTTTTCCGATGATCTGGAATCAGCAACACGGGGGGATACTTTTCCGCCGCTTAATATTGGCTTGGAAAATGAGAATCCTGTTACCGATAGCATGTTAGCGCTCTACCTGGGGCAAAGCTTTATTATCCAGACTGATGATGTGCAGGTGCCGGTTTATTTTCTGGGAAGAGAGCAAAAAGAGGAAGTAACCTGGTTGTATCTCGTCGTTCCCAATTTTGAAATGGCGGATGATATCGCTGTCTACTACGGCGTACTGATGGACTTTCATTCAGATCAAAAGAACACCTTGTATTACACGTTGAAGGATGAGCGTAAGGTTACTCTCTATATGAATAGTAATCGCAAGCAGTGGCTGGAAGTGGAGTAAAATTGTGCCTTTTTTAGTGCTTAGGAACGCCTCAAAAATAACTTGTCCTTTCCGCTGTATTTTTACGATGATGCTGCGTCAAAAAAGTATCGGATAGCGCGCTATCCTCAACGTTTTTTCCTTGCCTAATCGAAAAACTATTCGCGACAAGATTAACAACTTATTATTTCGCCGTTCCTTAAAGTGCTGAAAAAACCGTCCTTAACCTCTGTCAGCGCCTCAGCACTATGCCTAAAGCGCTGACAGAGGTAGGACGACAACAATCCAGATCATGAAATTAATCTTATTTCTCCATCACAGGAGAGTAGAAATTCGAGAACATAAATCAGGTTTTAAAGAAAAAAGCGTTACACCAAATTCGCATACGCTCCGCCCAGCTCCATCAAGGACGCATGCGTTCCACGCTCGATGATTTTACCATCCTGAAGGAAGAGAATCTGATCAGCATTTTGAATGGTGGAAAGGCGGTGGGCAATCACGATCGAAGTGCGATCAGCCATAAGCGTATCCAGGGCTGCCTGAACGAATTTCTCGCTTTCGTTATCGAGGTTGGAGGTGGCTTCATCCAGAATAAGGACATCTGGGTTATGCAGCACTGCGCGCGCTATCGCGATTCGCTGGCGCTGACCGCCAGAAAGCAAGGTCCCACGCTCACCAATAATGGTGTCATAGCCTTGCGGCAAGGCTGAAATGAAATCATGCGCATAGGCTATTTCTGCAGCTCGTCTTACTTCTGAAATGGGCGTTTCTGGCTTGCCATAAGCGATATTGGCAGCGACAGTATCGTGAAATAGGATCGCCTCCTGAGTCACATAGCCGATGTGCTTGCGCAGCATATCAAGGTCGAGATCACGCAGGTCTTTTCCATCCCAGCGCACGACACCGGCGGAGGGGTCATGGAAGCGAGGCAGAAGATCGACAAGCGTACTTTTTCCTCCACCTGAAGGCCCGACCAGTGCATAGGTTTCACCTTTTTGTACTTCAAACGAAACCGCATGAAGCACATCACTTTCGCCATCTTCATAGCGGAATGAAACCTCATCAAGTTGCAATGAGGACTGAAGGCCTGTTATTGGAATTGCTTTAGTAGAAGCTTTGACGCTTGGTTCCTCATCTAGGAGTTGCTCGACGCGATTATATGCAGCTATTCCCTTTTGGATTTTCGCAAGCGCATTTGAAAATACTTTGATGGGCTGCAAAAACTGAGAAAACAGGATGACGAATAGAATAAACTGGTCAGCACTAAGGTCTCCTTCTTTTCCAAGAATCAACGTGCCACTGTATAGAATAAGCGCGCAAATAACGAGAACGCTTAATATCTCTGTAAGGGGAGATGCTAGTTCACTCTGGCGCCGTAAGCTCACCTGCGTATCGAAATATTCTTTGTTTCGATCTTCATAACGAGCCGTTTCAAAACCTTCTGAACGAAATGCTTTTACAATACGAATCCCACCTATAAACTCATCCAATACGGTAAGGAGTCGCCCCATGGCTTCCTGACCTTCTCGTGCCCGACGTTTCAGTTTTTTTGCAATAAAATTGATGAAGAGGCCTGTTATTGGGAGAATAACAAGGGTGAACAGCGTCAATTTCCAGGAAAGAAAAAGCATGCCCAGCAGGACCATGATCATCATCACGGGCTCTCGCAATACAGCTTGAAGGTTGCCGATTACAGCAGCCTGAATCACTTCCACATCGCTTGC
Source organism: Bacteroidia bacterium (assembly GCA_045106685.1). Lineage (GTDB taxonomy): Bacteria > Bacteroidota > Bacteroidia > J057 > J057 > JAUIGE01. The sequence goes on from JBGCFB010000240.1 coordinate 7,357, forward strand.
TGCAAGTCCCAGTATTTCGCCCTTTTTGCGTTTGTTATAGAACGCGATGTCGAGTTTGGTAAGGTGCGTAAACATGGCGGAGCGGATATTGCGAATTACTCCTTGTTCTACTTTTACCATGAAAAACGAACCCAAATAGCGAAATAAGCCTTTTAGTACGATCGCTACTAATAAGCCAAGACAAAACCAGATGAGTACTTTTTGAGGCCCGTAGGTGCTGATGGCTTCATTGAGATGATAGTAAGCATGCGCCTTGATAGAGTCTCCGCTCCACCAGACGAGGTCTGAAGCTGGCTTGGGGACGACAAGGTTTTCACTAAACAAAATGCGTAAAAAAGGAGCTATCGCAAAAAGCGAGGCAACGCTAAACAGGCTATACAAAACTGTGGAGGCTAGCCCTGCAAGGCCATGCCTGAGATGGCTTTTGCCATAAGCGAGTATGTTGAAATAGGTACGCACCGATTTTTTGTCGAAATTTGCAGCGCAAAACTACAACAATCTGTGCCAACCGATTTATATGTCTGAAACAAACGTCCAAAAAAAGGTGGGAAGACTGGTCCAGGAAGAGATCAGTATGATTCTGTCCAGCACACTCAATTATTTCAAAGGCTCTTTCCTCACCGTAAGTGGTGTCGATATGACAGGCGACCTAAGTATCGCCAAAGTTCACGTGTCTATTCTGCCCGACAGCAAGCTGCAAGAAGCAGTAGACACGCTCAATGAGAACAGCTGGGAAGTCCGGAAGGAGCTTTCCAGAAAGATCAAAAACAAGCTAAAGAAGATGCCTGAGCTTCGTTTTTATGGTGATGATTCGTTCCAAAAAATAGAGCGCCTGGAGGAAATTCTCTAATCATGCAGCAGTTTAGACAAAACTGCCGTTTGTATCTTACATCTGTTTATTTCAATCTGACTATCTTTGCGCCCCATGCAAAAATCGTATCGACTAATTCTATTGCTAGGACTGGCAATACTCATGGTGTTTAGTGCTTGTAGCAAAGAGCTACGCACCTACAACACTTACGCACGTAAAGGCACGATAGCCCAGCGTGATTCGGCTGCTTTCTATTTTTATGAAAAGGAGTCTTATGAAAAAGCTGCTTTCCTTTTTGAGGATTTGATGCGTCTCGGACGCGGAGGAAGCAGGGGTCCTGAATACTTGTATCACTTTGCTTACAGCAAGTACAAGCAAGGCCTTTTTGTATCATCCAGCTTTTATTTTGATCAATTTACCAAGCAATACCCCAATCACCCGAAAACAGAGGAGTGCGCCTACATGGTAGCCTTTTGCTATTATCAACAGGCTGATCCGCATTATCTCGATCAGTCTTATACCAATAAGGCCTTGGAGCAGTTTCAGGTGTTTGTAAACTTATATCCGGCTTCTTCCAAGATCGAGGAGGCGAATGCTATTATGCAGGATATGCGGGAAAAATTGGCTCATAAGGACTTTGAGCAGGCGAAGCTGTATTATAAGATTGAGAATTATAAAGCAGCGGTGGAAGCTTTCAGAGTATTTATCCGCACTTATCCTGACTCACGTTATCGTGAAGAGTCTACTTTTATGATGTTCAAATCAGCGGTAAAACTTGCTGATGTAAGTACGGAGCGCAGGATGAAAAACCGCTATCTGGATGCGGTTGAATTCTACAATAAGTTTACCGCTCGCTACCCAAATAGTGCCTACTTGAAAGAAGCTGAAGGCCTGTACGATAAAGCCCAGCGTTTTCTGCAGAAAAAGGCTCGCTAAAACACTAGCACCAATACAAGATAAAATTGTATATTTGCAACCCAAATACAAAAACGAATGAGTGATAAAAGCTTTTTACCATTGGATTCTCTCCTGATTGCAGACAAAACAGGAAATATTTACAAATCCATCATGGTTGCTGGAAAGCGTTCTAACCAGCTCACAATTGATACCCGCGAGGAACTTACTCGCAAATTGGCTGAATTTGCTCCTGCTTTTGATAACCTTGAAGAGGTGACAGAGAACAAAGAGCAGATTGAGATTTCACGCCATTATGAGCGTAAGCCTAAATCAACACAAATTGCTCTTGAGCAGTTCATGGAAGATGAGGTATACTTTAGCGATCCTCACGAGGATATGGACTAAGTTCTTCAGCTTTTTAGATTTGATATAAAAAAAGACGCGACAAAATCGCGTCTTTTTTTATGCATGTTTTTACATTTTCTTTTAATCGTATCTTGCAGCAATGTCAGTTTTAGAAGGGAAAAAGGTCATTCTTGGGATTACGGGTAGTATTGCTGCCTATAAATCTGTCTACCTGCTTCGCAGCCTCATCAAGGCTGGCGCAGAGGTGCAAGTCGTGACTACGCCTTCCGTCGCGCACTTTGTAGGTGAACTAAGCTTCGCTTCGCTTTCTGGACGTAAAGTCTTTAGTGGACTTTGGAGCGAAGACTGGTCCGCACATGTGGAAATCGGAACCTGGGCAGACATGATGCTCGTCGTTCCTGCTACTGCTAATACCCTTGCCAAAATGGCCCATGGCCAATGCGATAACGCACTTCTGGCTGTGTATTTGGCAGCTCGATGCCCGGTTATGGTCGCTCCAGCGATGGATGTCGATATGTATATTCATCCAGCCACCAGCCGCAATCTTCAGCTATTGGAGGAAATGAATGTCAAGGTGCTTCCTGTGGGGATTGGCTTTTTAGCCTCTGGTCTTGAGGGGCCTGGACGCATGATGGAGCCTGATGATATCATGAGTGAAGCTGAGCAATTATTGCTTACTAAGGACCAACATGCGCTTGTAGGAAAACGCGTCCTGATCAGTGCTGGTCCTACACGAGAAGCTATCGACCCCGTGCGGTTTATCACCAATCACTCGACCGGCAAGATGGGTTATGCACTGGCAAAAGCAGCCAAAAGTCTTGGTGCTGAAGTGACGCTTATTAGCGGTCCTGTTCAGTTACAATCACCGCAAGGTGTTGATGTTGAATATATTAACTCGGCTGATGAAATGTATCAGGCTGTGAGTGCACATGCGCCTAGTTCGGATATCGTAGTTATGACAGCGGCAGTAGCGGACTATAAACCGAGTAAGCCGGCTGACCAGAAAATGAAAAAGAAAGACGGCGATTTGCAAATTGAACTGAGTCGCACGACTGATATTTTAGCTTCTTTGGGTAAGTTGAAAAAGCCTGGACAAACTCTGGTAGGTTTTGCTCTTGAAACTCAAAATGAAGTTGAGAATGCGAAAGGGAAATTGGAACGGAAGAATCTAGACTTCATCGTACTGAATTCACTTCGAAATGCAGGGGCCGGATTTGGCCATGACACAAATAAAATCACCATTTTAGATAAGTCTGGAAATGAAACGAGTTTTCCACTCAAGGATAAAACCAGTTTAGCACACGATATACTCCAGCTTGTCGTTTCTACGAATAACTCTTGATACAATATACCATGATGACATTTGTTAAAAGCCTGATTATTACCCTTTGCCTATTTGTACTGGGTCAGGATATGCTCGCCCAGCCTGTATTCTGCCAGATATCTGTGAACTATGCTCAGGCAGCGCAATCTGACCGCCAGATATATCAGGATATGCAACGCGACTTTTCGGAGTATATGAATTTTCAAGCCTGGTCAGACGATAAGTTTGAGCAAGTGGAGCGAATTCGAGCTCGTATGAATATCGTCATCCAAAGTCGCCCTTCGGCTGACCGTTTCAGAGCTCAGGCTAACATCGTCGTGTATCGCCCGGTATGGGGCAGTACCTATGAGTCGGTCGTTGCAAATATTTCGGACAAGTTTTTCGAATTTAATTATGTGCAAGGCCAGCCGCTACAGTTCAATGAGAGTGGTTATGTTGATCAGATTACTTCGCTGATGAATTTCTATGGCTACCTTATCACTGGAATAGACTACGCTACCTTTTCACCAAATGCCGGAAGACCATTTTTTAAGAAAGCACAGGAGATCGTAGAATGGGCTCAGACAAATCAGGAAGATCAAGGCTGGACAGCACGTGGTCTGAATAACTTTAATCGTTACTGGCTAGCTGAGAATTTGAACAATTCCAACTTGCGTGATTATCAAAATGTACTCTACAAGTATCACCGTCAGGGCCTCGACCAAATGGCAGAAAATCTTCCCAAAGCCCGTCGCGCAATTCTTGAATGCTGTCGCGATATGCAGCGTCTAAACAGGAGTAAACCTTTGCTCTACATCACGCGCGTATTTCTGGATACAAAACGTACCGAGCTTATTGGCATATTTAAAAATGCCTTTGTGAATGATCAAAAAGCTTTTATCGAAATAATGACTGACCTCGATCCGCGCAATGCGGCGAAGTATCAGGAGGTATCGGGCGGCTAGCGCCGCAGGCGCTTTCTTCTAAGATCAAGCATCGAGCATCAAAGACCGAGCATCGATCATCAAAGTCTATTCCTACTCCTCCAAACTAATCGTAATCCGATGACGCTCGTCATGATTGCTTCCTTCGAGAATCAAGGATTTCGCTGCTTGTTTTCCTGTATACAAGAACGGCCCTGAAGTCGTAACGACTTGAGCTTCAGTTGAGACTGTGTCGATGAACACGATCTCAGAATCCAGTGCTGGGTCTTCATCTTCTACAAACCAGACCTTTTGTACAAATACTCCGTCATCCAGGCCATATCGGAAGCCCGAAATAATAGCCCCGTGGATAGATTCCAGGGGAGGGAAAGTTTCAGCATATAATAGAGGCTGACTTTCATCCATATCCACCTGCGCGTGCCATTCATCTGTAAGGTTAGGTGCTTCTTCCGGGAGAAGCGGCCGCACCCTCAATCGAAGCCCATCTGCATTTAGCCAATCTGTCCATCCTTTTGGACTTTGGATAGGAGAAGTAGGAGTTGCTTTCTTTCCTTTTATCCACACAAAAAGCAGAATACCCACCAATACAAGCACAAAAAGTGGAGCTAGCACAACAATGATAGGCACTCCGATGTACCATGGCAATTTCTTTATTGTAGCCGGTAGGTGTTCTTTTTTTATTTTGAAGTCCATCATAGTCGCGGTAAAGATGGGAAAATGTTAGCTTTATGCCATGAAAGCTGTAATTCTGTATGTTGATGATGAACGCCAAAATCTAGTTGCATTTAAAGCTACTTTTAGAACAGATTTTACCGTTCACATTGCTCAAAGCGGGCAGGAGGCCCTTGATATATTAAAGAAACACCCTGTAGACATCGTTGTTACGGATCAGCGAATGCCTGAAATGACAGGTGTCGAATTACTTACTCAGATTTTAGAAAAGTATCCCGATACGATCCGTATGGTGCTCACAGGCTATAGCGATATGGGAGCGATCATTAATGCGATCAACAAAGGCAGTATATATTATTATATCGCCAAGCCCTGGAAACCCGATGAGTTGAAGCTTATTTTTGATAAGTCTTTGGAAAACAAATCGTTACGAGATGATAATGCCATCCTCCAGGAAGCTCATACCGAGTTGCTTCTCAAGACAGAACAGCAGGAAAAAGCAAACTTGCTCTCACAATATCAATCGCTAAAAGCGCAGCTCAATCCTCACTTTTTATTCAATTGTCTTAACGCTCTTGCTACCCTGATTTATGATGATCCAGATAGTGCCGATGCATTTATTGGGAAGATGACAAGGGTATATCGCTATTTGCTTGAGCAACATCAGGAGCCGTTGGTACCGCTTAGCCAGGAGCTAAAAGTGTTAAATGATTACTATTATCTCCAGCGTGTTCGATTTGGGGAAAGCCTCAAATTAGATATCGATATTCCAGAGGGTTCCTATGCTACAAAACTTCCTCCATTGACGCTTCAGCTCCTTGCCGAAAATGCCATCAAACATAATATCATTTCGGCTTCACGTCCACTTACCATTAGCCTAAAATTGGTCGATGAGAGAACGCTCGAAATGCGCAACACGCTTCAGTTAAGAGATGACAAAGTGCCTTCAACACGTGTAGGCCAGCGGAATCTTACAGAGCGCTATCGCTTACTGACAAACCGACTTCCAAGTTTTGGTGAAGAAGGCAGTGAGTTTGTGGCAAAAGCGCCTTTGGTATTGTAATTTTAACGTTACTTGTAATTGTTTAAAGTTATGGGTTTGGTGTTTTGAGATAAATTTAAATTAAAGACAAAACCCTTAACTACTACCCAAAAACAAGCAACCCATAACCCTCAACACGAATCCCAAAACAAAATTTAAAATATGAGCAATGCAGTAAGGGCACTAGAGCCTAAATCTTTGTGGAACCATTTTGCTGACTTGAACGCCGTACCTCGGCCTTCTAAAAAGGAAGAGCGTGTTATCCAGTTTGCAGTTGATTTTGGAAAATCACTTGGCCTGGAAACCATGGTTGATGGTGTCGGAAATGTTATTATTAAAAAGCCTGCTTCGCCAGGGATGGAAGGAACCCAAACCGTCGTGATGCAAAGCCACCTCGATATGGTCCACCAGAAGAATAATGACACCAACTTTGATTTTAATAAAGAAGGTATCAAAATGATCGTCGATGGCGATTGGGTTAATGCGGATGGTACTACCCTTGGAGCAGATAATGGTATTGGTGTCGCTGCTATTATGGCGCTACTTTCATCCACAGATTTGCCACATCCTCCATTAGAGGCTCTTTTCACGATCGACGAAGAGACCGGTATGACAGGTGCAATGGGACTCGTTGGTGGGCTTTTGAGTGGCGATATTCTCCTAAACCTGGATACAGAGGACGACGACGAGTTGACCATCGGTTGCGCGGGTGGAGTAGATGTGTCTGCTACTGGTACCTATGCGACTGTGGATGTGCCTGATGGTTTTGAAGGACTTTCTTTTACTGTCAAAGGGCTTAGCGGAGGACATTCAGGAATGGATATCCACAAAGGCCTTGGTAATGCCAATAAGCTGATTAACAGAGTGTTGCGTAAGGCAAGTCAGAAATTTGCCATTCATATTTCCGCTATTGACGGAGGTGGACTTCGCAATGCAATTCCACGCGAATCGGTTGTGCATTTTGCAATCAATCACTTTGAGCAAGGCGCTTTCAATGACTTCATCGCAGAACAAGAAGCTATTCTAAAAGCTGAGCACGGTACTACAGACCCTGATCTGGAGCTGGTTGTAGCGCCTATCGATCGTCCTACCAAGGCCGTCGACCCGGCCTTTCAGGCATCGCTTATCAGAGCGATTTACGCATGCCCAAATGGCATCTACCGCATGAGTCCGGATATCGCCGGTTTGGTACAGACCTCTAATAACCTTGCACGCGTATTAGTCAAAGATGGTTCATACGAAATCCTTTGTCTGACTCGTAGTTCCGTTGATTCCGAAAAGTGGGACCTTTCTGAAATGATCCAGAGCACCTTTGAATTGATCGGTGCAAATGTTGAAAATGGTGGATCGTATCCTGGATGGACTCCAAAACCTACTGCTCCAATTATTGCAGTAATGGCTGATTTGTATAGAGAAATGTTTGAAGAAGAGCCCCATGTAAATGCATGTCATGCGGGCCTCGAGTGCGGTATTCTTGGTACCAATTATCCTAATATGGATATGATTTCTTTTGGCCCGAATATCCGTGGCGCTCACTCGCCTGATGAAAAAGTTCAGGTAAGCTCTGTTCAGAAATTTTGGAAATACCTATTAGAAACATTGAAGCGAACTCCTGCAGCATCCTAATACTCGGTGCGCAATATCTTTTAATAAAATCCCATAAATAAGCTCTAATCGCTTATTTATGGGCTTTTTCTATATAATTGAAATGCGCATCTTGGAAAAGATACGCTTTGTTGTGTATGCTTTGAACATGCTAAAAGCAGCGGCGTTGGAAGAACTTGCGTCATTTATTTTCTAAACAAATAGGATTTTTTATATGTGTTTTTGAACTAAAAATGCATCACATATGTTAACTTTGATGATATCGCATATTACCCCTTACTTCGATTTGGGTTAAAATGAAAAAAACAACTTAATCAACACTCTCTATCCTGTGAGCAAATTCGCTATTGGATAGTCGTTTTAACCAACTAATTCATTCTATGAAAAATTTTACAATCACTCTTTTGTGTGCACTATTGACTTTGTCACTAGGCTTCGCGCAGAACGCACCGATCGATTTTGAGCCAGGCGGCTTTGGTGATAGCTGGACATGGGCCACCTTTGAGGCTCCTATGGGCGCAACAAATCCAACTTTTAGTGTAGTCGCTAACCCTTCTGTAGATGCTGATAACGGTTCTGCAAACGTTGCGAAAATGGAGATCACGTATCCTTCGACAGAAGGTTGGGGTCAGGCCGGTTGTGAGACTATGCACGGTGCAGATATTGGTAGCTGGACACCAACTGCTACTAATAGCATTGTGAAAATGTGGATTTACCAGGAAGGTTTTGCTTCTCCTGTAGCGCTTAAGTATGCGACACCTGCTGGTGCTGCTATTTTTGAAACAATTGTCCAGAACTCTGTTGCTGACGCATGGGTTGAAGTTCAATTCGACATGTCTGGCTGGATCGGTTTTGCCGATGGTGATCCTGATCAGTTCATCTTCTTCCCTAGCTACGGACCACGTATGACAGGCCACACGGTCTATTTTGACAACGTAACCTTCGGTGCTACTCCTCCACCAGCAGGTGACCCTATGGTAGACGCTCCAGACCCAACGATCGACGAGAGCAAAGTGCTTGCTGTATATAGCGAGTATTACACGATGAGCAACGTTGCTAACTTTAACTTCAACGCCTTCCAGGGCGGTGGCACGGTCTCTGAAGAAGATATTGAAGGCATGGGTAACAATGCCGGAAAAATCGATGGACTTACTTTTTATGGTGCAGGATGGGACGCTGCTGACGTTACCGGATACAACTATGTACACCTGAACTATTGGTCAACTACGTCTACATCATTCAATTTCTATCTTGTAGATGCAACTGCTATGATTCCTGGTGGAAATCCTGAAGAGCCAAGATATTCATTTGGGCTTGCAGGTACTGACGAAACCATTGAGCAAGGTAAGTGGGTAAGCGTATTTATTCCACTTCAGCACTTCTTGAATTACCCGACTCCTAATTTTACTTATGACCTAAGTGACATCTTCCAGTATAAGTTTGATGGAAATGGTAAGCTTTGGTTTGATAACATCTACTTTACAACCGAAGCTGTAACAAGCATAGACCGTTTGGACCCTTCTGTATTCAGTGTTGCTCCAAATCCAGCTAGCGATCGTTGGACTATTTCAACACCTGATGTAAGAATGACTTCTGTTGAGGTATTTGATATTTCAGGTAAAAAAGTGCTTACACAATCTGTTGAGTTTACAACAAGCGCAACAATTGATGCATCAAGCCTGGAGACAGGTATTTACTTTGCGAAAATCGAAACTGCATTCGGTATTAGCACTGTTAAATTGATTAAGGAATAAGGAAGAGGCATGCCTTTTCGCTTAAGACCTATATTAACTGAAATGAAAGCGCTCTATGAGAAACCTATCTCATCAGAGCGCTTTCAGCTTTATATTGGAATGCTTCAAGGCAATACCAAGGGCGACCTCAGCCTTCCCATAGGTGGCTACAATCCGATGGCAAAGGAGCATGTTTTGGAGAAGCTCATCGCCTTGGAAGAACTGGGTGCTGAAGGCGTGATGCAGGATGTTATCAATGAGTACAATAGCACTTTAGACAATAATGAGGGTTACTCAATTTTGGTAGTGCTCAATCTCGCGGATGACCTGAAAGGTGGCTGGACTAATCGATATACCACCGATTTTGATAGTAAATTCAAGATCAATGCGCTCGTTGAACGTAACTTCTGTACACCATTTTTATGGACAAGTGAAGCCTATACGGAGGAACTTATTCGAACGAGGACAAAAGCCTATATCGCACGAACGCTCTACTGGAAGCAACATGCCAAGCCCAGGAATATGGAAGGCTATCTTCAGCAGGAAGTGTTCGTATCATCTCAACTCGGCAACAAGAAAGTAAAAGAACCCAAGACTAGTTTTGCAGCCATAGAAGCCTTTTATCAGGAATACAAAAGCGAGGATAATTTTAATATCATCTTCAATTTTTTCTATGGAGATGTTGCTTCACGGGATTTGGAATACCCTTGTTTTGGAGTGGTAGAAAAAACGGGATTTGATTATGCTGAATATTTGGGGAAATAGGGTGTTGATGATGTATGCCAATTAAGAGAAGTACAGATCAGAAAAGTGTGACGCTGGCTGAGTTTTACGAGCGGGCCAGGGATAGCGATGATGCGGTTGCAAGCGAAATTGGCAAGGCTATGTTAGAATGGATCGCAGCTATCGATCAACAATTTCCCAATCGTCTAATTTGGGGTGTGACATCTCTTTACAGATTGCAACTTCATCATGTAGAGCATTATACTTCTGATATTTATACGAGTATTATTGCGACAAAAGGAGAATATCATATAGAGTTCAATAATCAGGAAAAACAAAAGACTATCATTAATTCTTTGTCGAAAGCAATGGCGATCTTAGAAGAGATATTGGAGAATACGTAAGGCTAAATTTGATGACGAGTATCTGGATAAATAGAGCATTGATGTTGGGGGCAATCAGCTATATCGTGGCGGTTGCAAATCGCCAAGAAGTGGATGTCGCATTCCTACTATTGCTCCTTGCTTTATTGCTCATGCTAGTGCTAAAAGAGGTTTTGACTGGTACCGTAGCAGAAGCTGAAAAGTTGATGCTAGCCAGTAAGTATACAGTTTCAAGAAAGGTGTTAAATGCTACGCTTTTTCCTTCGCTTTTACTGCCAAAATTCAGACAACGGTTTTTTAGCGTCAAAGCTGCACTAAGTGCTGAAGAAGGAGATGCTAAAAGCGCAAAGGCACATTTAGCCCAGGCTATAGCATTGGGGCTTGACGGAACGCTATTGATAATAACTTTGACTAAAATATTGAAGCACCAGTCGAACTCTGGCCAAGCTATCAGCCAAATCATGTCTGAATTAAAAATGCTGGATGCTAACGCTCTTGATCCCCAAGCTCTTACCCATAAAGTAATCGAGTTGCTCGAAAGAGAGGTTGAATAATGGAAGCGGAGCCCTTCGCTAATGATGGTCAATGAATAATAATCCTATGACTCATTACGAATGTCCCCTAGCTCGGCTTCCAAGCCTTCACTTCCTTCCTCCCACGCAAGCCAAGCCAGATAACGGGAATCCACCCGATAATCGGAAGGAAATATGCAAGCACAATCGGGTTACGCAGGATTATGCGCCAAAAACGCATGAAGCCCTTTGTTACATCCTTTGGTGCAGGAGCATCAGGATGATATAGGCGATCGAACTCTGTGAATACCGCTGGCCAGCCAATCGGCGTTGTGTACGGAAATCTGCCTATATGACGAGCGAGATTGCGCAACAGGCTTTTTATAGCAAACGGCTTTTGGCCGTAGGCTTCGACGGCGGCATTCATCTCAGATTGAAAGCCAGCCTGAATCTGATCACGCACCGAACGGATTTCCTCCTCGGATATATCTTCCCATGCTTTGCCGCTGAGCATCTTGCGTGGGTGATAGCGTTTCCCAAGGACGTAGTTTAGTTGTGCCGGTAGAGCAGCATAGAATATAAGTGGAAATAGGATTAAGGGGATTGTCAAAGGCCCAATAAACAGATATGGGATTCCAATCTTGCTCACCATCTTATTGATCCATTTAACCTTATAAGCATGTGCATTGATGTACTCACCATTGACGCAGAGCAAGCTTATAATATCCGTATCATACTTAAGCGCCATGCGAATCATGCTCGTAGAGAATTTCTGGAGCTTGTAGCGATTATTAAATCCCTTTCCGATACCAGGAATACCTTCTGGATAAATCAGCACATTGTAATCTTGCTGCTGCATGAGCGACTCAAAATTGAGCGTCGTTGCATTCACTGCGCCAACTCGCCTCCACGTGTCTCTGCCCAGAAATGGATTCATCAAACGCGAAGCCGAGAGGGCAGGAGCCGCCAATGGACGAAAGAGCTTGCTCAGATCGAAGTCATGCTTTTCCATCAAGGTAGACCCTAGCACCATTGCGTCCCAAGGAAAGGCCATGCCGCTGTGATTGGAAGCAAATATGAGCGGGCGCTCAGGATTGCTCCGTTCTGGCATTTTCTCAAACCCATGAAAGCGAGGTCGGAAATATGTTGAGAGAAAAGGAAGAAGTTCCCTTGATAAAGCCTTCGAAAATTTCTCATCATAATGCCCCGCAATTCGTTCCAGATTGAGCTGAGCGGCAGTCGCCAGCTCATCCTCCGTCATATCACGTGGATGCTTGCGTAATAATTCCTGAACTTGGGGTTTGAGCATGGAAGCAAATTAGTAAAATATAAAACATGATAGACCCAATTACCACATTCCAAAACTGGTATAAAGAAGCAAGCCAAAAGACGATCGCTTCAATACCTTCTGCTTGCTGCATTTCAACTATCGGTTTGGATGGATATCCTAATGCCCGATTCGTGTCTATGAAAGCAGTCGTTGAGCGGAAGTTTGTCATCACCGGGCCATTGTCATCGCGCAAAGCGCAGGAGTTGGCGCATGTTGATAAAGCTGCACTCACCTTTTGGTGGCCGGAATCTGAAAGACAGGTACGTATACAAGGTGATACCAGCCTCATCTCTAAAGCGCTTGCAGAACAGTATTTTGCAGCGCGCAATTTTGACTCGCAAGTAGTGAGCCATATTAGCCAGCAAGGAATCGAAATGCAGGACTATGACTATTTGAACGACCTTTTTGAAGCTGAAAAAACGAAATATGCAGACAAAAAAATGCCACACCCAGAACACTGGGGTGGCTTTTTTATTCAGGCAAAAAGAATCGAGTTTATGGAGTTTGAAAAGAGCCGACTACATCGACGGACGCTTTTCACCCATGAAAATGAAGCTTGGCAAAAGGTGCTGCTTCAACCTTGATTACTTTACTCTGATCCGGTCGCCTACTTTCAGGTCTGAAGGGTTCACACCTTTGTTCAGCCTCAGGATGCTCTTGGATGTAACACCATTGTATTTCTTTGCGATCTCCCAGATGGTTTCTCCACGACGAATACGGTGATATACTGCTCCTTTTGCATCTGGCTTAGAAGAGGCTTGCGGCTTAGAAGTGGAGGCCGAGCCTCTGCTACCACTTTTCTCAACAGCCTTAGGCGTCTTATTCGAATAAATCTTCAGCTTTTGCCCTACTTTGATACGGTAGCGATACAAGCGATTCCAATTTGCGACCTGACGTGCTGAAACGCCGTAGGCCTCAGCAATCGCACCTACTACCTCGCCATCTCTTACTGTATGATAGCGCAGCTTACCATTTCCTGTGGTGCCGCCATTTATATGCTGATAAGGACGCTTTGTACTTGCTGGCTTATAATTGCTGCCGGGCATCGGGCCAGAAGCTCTCCCGGAGGATGCGTAGCGAGGACCATTGTATTCTTTTTTGAGCGTATAACCATACTTGGTAAAATAGTCGGTTACTGCATATGGAGCGCGAAGTACATAAGGCTTTCTCGAGTATGGAATGCGCTTCAGTTTAAGGTCGGGGTTTAGTGCCAAAAGGATGTTAAGATCCGTTCCCGTCATGTTTGCGATTTCCTTTAACGAAATGTCCATACCTACAACCTGGACGGTATCCACATTGTGATCGAAGTCTGCATGAATAGGGTAAATATTGAAATCAGCAGCATGATTAAATACATAGGTTGCAGCAATAAGGGCCGGGACGTAACCGCGTGTTTCACGAGGAAGGTATGGGCGAATTTCCCAAAAGTTACGCTTTCCTCCGCTACGCGAAATTGCTTTTCGCACGTTTCCTCTACCGCAATTATAAGAAGCAATCGCAAGCTGCCAGTCCCCAAACTCATCATAAGCATCTTGTAAGTAATCCATTGCTGCGCTTGTTGCCTTAAATGGGTTTTTGCGCTCATCCACAAATGAATTTACTACCAGCCCATATTCCCTTCCAGTATAAAGCATAAACTGCCACAGGCCTGTCGCCCCAACGCGCGAAACCGCGTGAGGATTCAACGCACTTTCTACCACTGCCAGATATTTAATCTCCATCGGCATGCGACGACGATCGAGCTCCTCTTCAAAAATGGGGAAATACACCTTCGCTAAACCAAGCATACGCGAAACCTGATCGCGTCTTCTTCTAGAATACACATCAATATAACGCTGTACATAGATGTTGTAATCCAACGGAATAATGGTTGGTATTTCTCGTAGTTGCTGACGAGTTACCTCAGGACTAAATGTTGGGACCTCGCCTGGTTCATATCCACGTGTATTGAGGATAATGGTATCATATGAGCTGCTGCTTACTGCCGGCAGGTTGTAATTGATTGCCATTGAATCCAGCATCTCATGGATGTTTTCATCTTCTTGACCTTCTTGTTGAGGTTTTGTGATGTAACCTGAATTTTGGGCTTGGAGGGAGAAAAAGGCAAGAACGAATATGAAAAATAGGAGACTGCGTAAATTCATAATGATGTTTGGGGTAAAAACATTGAAGGCGCCGGAGACACGCTTTAGAGGTCTGTAGGTAAAGGTGCAAGTTTTAATGCTTTCGTGAAAGAAAGAAGCGATTCTTCTTCAAATGGCGCAGCCATATACTGCATACCTATGGGAAGTTTGTTCTGTGAATAGCCAGAAGGGATCGATATTGCAGGCATGCCTGTAAGGTTGGCAAGGACGGTGAAAATATCGCCCAGATACATTGCGATCGGATCTTTTTCTCCAACTCCCAGATCGTATGCTGGCCCTGGAGCTGTAGGCGAAAATATTAGGTCGCAATTTGAAAAAAGTGCTAGCGTCGCTTCACGAATGAGGTTACGGACCTTCATCGCCTTCCCATAATAAGCATCCGCGTATCCAGCGCTAAGGACAAATGTGCCAAGTAAAATACGCTTCTGAACTTCCTTGCCGAATCCTTCTCTGCGACTATTGGTATATACCTCGCTGATGTTTTGCGCGGCTGAACTTCTGTGTCCGTAATGCACACCATCATAACGAGCTAGGTTAGAAGAGGCTTCCGCTGTTGTGAGAATATAATAGCAAGGAACCAGGTAGTCGAGCAGTGGAAAACTTAGCGGCTTGACCTCGTGCCCGTCAGCACGAAGCTGATCGAGATGCGCTTCAGCCTGAGCCTTTATTTCAGGATCAAGACCTTCACTATTCATGGCTTCTTCGAAATAGCCGATAGTAAGCGTTTTGGATTGAGCTTCAGAATATGACGGAACGGGTTTCTTTGAGGCAGTCTGATCTTTTCCATCATCTCCAGCCATTATTTCCAGTACCAAAGCGGCATCTTCAACATGGTGAGTAATGGGGCCTATTTGATCAAAAGAAGAACCATAAGCCATCAATCCCCAGCGTGATACGCGCCCATAAGAAGGCTTGAATCCTACGACACCACAAAAGCTGGCAGGCTGCCTGACGGAGCCTCCGGTATCTGAACCAAGGCTGATATCGCAGAGGCCAGCCGCCACAGCGGCGGCAGAACCACCCGAAGAACCTCCGGGCGTTTTGGACGCATTATGCGGATTTCGTACAGGTCCATACACGCTCGATTCTGAAGTGGAACCCATCGCAAACTCATCGCAGCCTTGACGACCGATTACAATCGCGTCTTCATCGAGGAGACGTTGTAGTGCTGTTGCGGTAAAATGGGAAGAAAAGCCTTCAAGCATTTTGCTGGAGGCCGAAAGGCCGTGGCCTTTGTAGCAAATGACATCTTTAATCCCGATGATCGTTCCAGCAAGCCTTCCTGCTGTTCCATCTTGGATTTTTTGATCAATAATGCGAGCCGATTCCAAAGCTTCTTCCTCGAATAAATCAATAAACGCATTGAGGTCCTTATGATCCTCAATGCGTTTTACGTAATGGCGCACCCTGTTTTGGCAGGTTTCCTTACCTGAAATGATGGCCTTTCGAATAGAAGCTAACGTCGGAACCGCCTTACTCACTGATCCAAGCGCTTGATATCGTTTACTTCTTTGTCAATTTCGTTTTTAACATCGCGAGTTGCGTCTTTGAACTCACGGATACCTTTACCCATTCCACGAGCAAGCTCTGGAATACGTTTGGCACCGAAAAGAATAACCACAAGTAGGACGACTAGGAATACTTCCCATCCGCCAATACCTCCGAGGAATAATAGTGAAAAGAGATTCATTTTATTTTTTGGTTAGGCTGCAAAGATACGATAATTGATTGTAATGAACTATAAGGCTTTTGGCTTTTTGCTGCTGGCCTTTAGCGTCAAGTATGTATTTAGATAGGTAGCTTGTATTTTGGTTTAAAAACTTTTGCCAAAACGTTAAGTTGTACCATATATCGCTAACAAAAATATCATGCTAAAAGCTAACCAACAAGCCCGAATTGGCTCTTTGTCTTACGGTTTCCCCCCGATCAAACGAATGCTCTTTTTGGCCATTTTGCTGATTGCTTCGATGCATGTTTTTTCTCAAAACAACACCGACCTCACCTACCT
>JBGCFB010000241.1:0-3585 GCA_045106685.1 Bacteroidia bacterium
GAAAAACGAACCCTTGCTCATCCATTTTTCATTCACATCGCTTCTCCAACAGCGGGCATGCTTAAGGTAGGTAAAGCCATCTTTATTAGTTTGAATACATACTCGGCCGATTGGGATTTGGGGGAGAATATCGTCGCTGTCTAGTGGATTGAGCGGAGATGTGAAATAAATATCGGAGGAAGGAAAGCCATAAGTAGGAATAAGATTGTTTGGCCCATTTCTTCTAAAGCGATAGTCGCTATCGCCCCAGAGAAGCACATACTGAGGTTTTTGATTCCAACGCTCCAAGGCGCAATTGATGAAGCGATGGATCGCCAAAGGTGTGGCACTTCCATAGCCAAATGCGTCATAGATATCGTCGATAAATACAATTCTTGTGGATAAGCCTGCACTGTCGCGGAAAGCCGCGTATGCGTGTGCCGAGGAATCCAGCTGAGGATGTGTGATAATAAGCATATCTGCACCGGACTGGGGATCACAGAGTGCCTTTGGTCGAGCCGAATCAAGAATCGGTTCTCGGATACTTTCGTCAGTATATGCCAATAAAGAAGAAGTAGTATTCAACGCTGCAAGCAATACATGTGCTGTATCATTTTGCATAACTCCCCGAAAACGTTGGCCGCTTTTTTTAGAAAAAAACCAAATAGAATCCCTGCCCCCAACGTCTTCCAAACGCAAGTAACTTCCTGCTGGGATGGCAGGAAAGTACATACTGGAATCATGATCAAAACGCGGAAGGCGCTCATAATTCATATCGAGCCATGCGATATGATTATTGTCTGCTGGCCCATTTGCTAATGCTTCAAAACGAAACTCAGATTCATTATTTACAACAGCAGAAAAACTGCGCTGATAAGTATGGATATAGATATTACTGCTAGGCCAAAAGGTATCTAAAAGTGCTGCGCTCTGGCCATTGTATGTAATACGAAGTCGGGCTTGTGTTTTGGAGCGATGAAACACGCGGCTCTGCATGCTGACTTGCTGGGTTCCAGGAACTGCGTTGGGGGTTTGTACACGAAAGGTTCGCGAATCCCCCTGTCCGAAGCTAGCCCTGGAAACATATCCTTCTCCCAATACATAATCACAATTCAAAGAGTTGTAAGGATCATAGGCCGCACCTCCTGACAGGATATTCAAGGTGTTGTTTAGGTCTTCGGGAAAGAAATTGAGGCTGGAACGAAAGGGAAAGCTGGCTAATGGCTGTGAGTTTTGAAAATTAAAATCGCCTTCATCTTTCCATCGCAAGGGCACATCATGACCCGAGGCTACGAGATAATATGCGCAGGTATCTGTAAATAGACTTACTCTACTGTTGGTTTGGGAAATAGGCTCGGGTACTCCGGTTTTATTATTGCGATAGAGCTGCGTTTCTTCTGCGCCGTCAAGGTATTGGCCTAAGAATTCTACTTTGGACCAACCCCGAGCTCCATTAGGAAATACTTTGATTCGAACTTGTTCTCCTCGGAAATATAAACGCAAACTGTCTGCAGGAGCATTGGCAAGTGCTGGACTCAGGTGACTTACCGCCGACTGGCGAATGTTATACAAGCCATCTTCCCATGTCTTAATCTTAAGCATCGCTTTGCCATCAAACGGCTGATGCCAATCATACGCATAAACTATTTGAGACTGGAGCGTGTGGAAACTCAAGCAGCATCCGACGAGTAGGAGTATCGCTTTTTTCATTTGGTAGAATTAAGTGGGTTTTTACAAAATTCACCAAATCGATTTCACCGAAAAAGGTAAAAATAGAGGTAGGGTTGTGTGAGGAAAGTCTTTGCTTAAAACCTAAATGAAATAACTGCTTAACTCATGGTCATAATTGACCAGTATAAATTATGTTGTTCTTTGAATTTTTGTTCTGGAGTTTTCAGGTTGATCCCTTGATGCTTTCGTTCAGAGTTGTAGTACATTTCCCAAAGCCTGAGTTGATACTTTCTATCTTCTTCAGACTTAAACCGTATTCTGTTAAAAAGCTCTTCCTTATCTGTTCTGTTGGAACGTTCAATAAACCCATTCCTCCAGGGTTTTCCCTTTGCTATCAATGCATGGATGATTCCGAGTGATTCGACGTGTTTAGTAAATGCTGTTTTTCGATTTGGATGGTGAGTAAATTTCATGGTAAAGGCCATATGGTTGTCAGTAAACACGATGTAAAAAGGAGGCAGTCGATCCATTGCTCTGCGTATAAATTCAGCGAGGGTTTGAGACTTATGGTCGTTATGTATTTCGCTGTATTTAATCCTTGTACTCATATGAATAATGCTGATTTTATACCTAAAGCCTGATCCGCCTTTCACTGCTGTAAGTTGCTGCCAATCCATTTGGGCTCGGTGTTTTCCTACATTGAGCTTGTTGGGCTTTTTTTATCCCTGACTTGTCTTTTACTTAATCCATGTTGGGTCAGCACACGAGCAACGGTGTTTTTTCCCGCAAATGGAAAGCGAGATTTAAGTGCATGAGCAATCGTAATTGAACCGTGATGGGGGTACTCATTTCGATATGTAATGATTGCCTTTTCATATTCTGGGGTAATGAGCGTACGAGGAGTTTTGGGCCCACTGCGAACGTCTTCTACATGATCGCGATTAGCCCAACATTCGATCGTTTTTCGATTGACTTCAAACTTGCGCGCTAAAGCACTTACAGTCCAGTTGCCACTATGATATAACTCCTGAACTTTTGCCCGTTGAGCAAGGGTTAAACCAGCATTTTTGTGTAGGGTACCCATGTTGATAGATTTCACCACAAGTTAAGCAGTTATTTCACCTAAACGCTAGTCGTAGTTTCTTCCTGGCTTCCGCAGGCCATGAGTGCGAGACTACAGCATATGATAATGATGATTCGGAGCATGGTGTAAAGTACGTGATTTGAATTATGAGGCAATGCTTTTTCTACTGCGGAATTGGATGAATATATCCAGGATACATCCAATTGGGATCAAGCTCATTAGACCATATTACTTTTTCTGGGTCAATAGACTTTTCAGAGTTAAGGTAATGATGGAGTTCTTCTTCAGAAAGAGTCAGAATCATTCCAACCTTAAAGTTTCCCCTTATTCGATCCTTTAAGGTATCTTTAAGACCGACCTGGATATGGAACTGGCTCTGATAGTAAGGAGGTAGTGTGATTAAACGAGGAGCATTAGAAAAGCATAATGTTCGTGTAGCAATTTCGAGGGAATCATTTTGTCCTACTATAAAGCTATCATCATAATTGCAGGCCATTGTCCAAAAACGTGCAGTGTCTGAGGACTCATTAAGAACGGTTGCATTAACATTAAGAACGTCCCTTCCAAAAGCATCCGAAGAACGCCCACCCAGATATGCGTTTAACGTCAAAGATTGAGGAGCTGACTGGCAGGCAGCGAGTAAGCTTATGATAACCAAAAGGTTTGGTAACATGTATTTCATAGGAGGGGGCCGAATAGTATTAATCCAAAATAAGGGCTTCCGATATTCTTGCGAAGCCTTTTTATTACTTCATACCCAAACTACCCAAATCCATTCCTGGAATATTAGGCATCATGCCTTCAGTGGCTTTGCCCATTTCTTCTTTGCCTTTTGCTTCGGCTTGTTCGAG
>JBGCFB010000242.1:0-4266 GCA_045106685.1 Bacteroidia bacterium
GAAGAGCTCTAGACATTGATGGCTTAGGCACCGAAATCGTCAACCAATTAGTAGATGAGCACTTAATCTCTACTTACGCAGATTTATATTTCCTCACCTACGAAAAGTTGATAGAATTGGAGCGTTTTGCAGACTTGTCAGTCCGTAATCTCCTGAACGGCATTGAATTAAGTAAGGAAAAGCCCTTTGCAAAAGTATTATTTGGCTTAGGGATCCGTTATGTGGGTGAGACAGTAGCCAAAAAGCTTGCGAAGGCTTTTCATTCCATTGATGGATTGGCAGTCGCAAGTACCGAAGAATTGGCAGCAGTACCTGACATTGGGATTCGAATTGCGGAGAGTGTTTCGGCATTTTTCGAAGATTCGAAACAACTTGAGGTGCTAGCCAAGCTCAAACGGTCAGGAATTCAGCTTGAAGCGGCAGAAAAAGCCCCTGGGGCTGATCAATTAAATGGAAAAAGTTTTGTAATTTCAGGTGTTTTTTCAGACTTCGATCGCAATGAAATGAAGCAACTGGTTGAAAACTACGGCGGAGAACTCAAAAGCTCCCTCTCTAGTAAGACTAGTTTCCTCCTTGCTGGTGAAAATGCTGGCCCGTCAAAGTTGTCGAAAGCTGAAAAGTTGAAAATACCCGTAATTACGGAGCAGGATTTTCTTAGTATGATTGAATGGAGTGGCTCAACGAATTAAAAGAGAAGTTTAGCCGGCGGCGCATCCGGAACTTGGATCGCAGCAAGGAATACGCTCGCGATTTTGTGGACATCGAAAGTGCCCGCAGCATCGGTCTCATTGTAAATGTAAACCAGTTATCGCCTGAAGATTTAAAACAAATCGAAGGCTACGTCAAAGGACTCAAAAAGCGTAGCAAGAAGGTTTTGTTAATTGAAATCAACTTTCACAAGAACTCTGAGCCTCACTTCCAGGAGGGCCCAGACACCATCTTTATCAATCCATCCAAGCTCAATTGGCTGGACTACCCTACCCCCGGAATAGAAAGTCAAATCCGTAAACACGAACTAGACATACTTATTGATTTTGATCTCACCAATAGGATGACCTCGAAATACGTTTGTAGCATTGCTAAAGCCAAAACCCGTACGGGTATGCATAAAGAAGGCTTTGAAAGCTGTTATGAGCTTATGATTGGTCCTTCTGAGGCTGAAAATCACGGCATGAAAGGGATGATCAAGGAATTTGATTATTTCTTAAATATGATCGACAAATAAGCTGTTTGGTTCTAGTAAACGAACTCACTTATGAATGACTTCCGCGGGACCGGAGTAGCGGTGGTAACACCCTTCCAGCCTGATCTATCGGTTGATTTAGTTGGCTTAAGAAACATTGTCCGTCATCTTATCAAAGGAAAAGTGGAATACCTAGTAGTGCTTGGCACTACTGGGGAAACCGCTACTTTGAGTGAAGAGGAAAAGCGAAAGGTGATAGACACTGTTTTCGAAGAAAACGCAGGCAAACTGCCGATTGTATTAGGAGTGGGTGGCAATGACACCCGGACTATTGGCAAAAAATTAGTGTCTTATAGTCAAGCTTATCAATTGGATGGCATCCTTTCAGTAAGCCCATACTACAATAAACCAAGTCAAGAAGGGATATATCAACACTACCAATACTTATCGGGCCTCACAGCCTTACCTTTTATTCTTTATAATGTTCCGGGTCGAACAGCCTCTAATGTCAGCGCAGAGACTACTCTACGGCTCTCTGAGCTTCCGAATATAGTCGCGATGAAAGAGGCATCGGGAAATCTTGAACAATGTATGGAGATAATTCGCCATAAAGCGGGAAATTTCCAGTTGCTTTCTGGTGATGATCCAATGGCTTTGCCATTGATCAGTTTAGGGGCAAGCGGGATCATATCCGTTACGGCTAATGCCCTTCCCCTCCAGTTTAGTAATATGGTGAGAGCAGCCCTGTCTGGAGACTTTGAGCAAGCTCGTAGATTACACTACGAATTACTGCCGCTAATAAATTTAAACTTCGTAGAAGGCAATCCTGTCGGAGTCAAATGTCAAATGGCCTTACAGGCGCTTTGTGGAGCTGAGGTACGCCTCCCACTCGTAGCAGCTAGTCAAGACCTTAGGAAAAAGATGAGACTTGCCCTAAGCAATATTACTGATAAGGTCAGTCCAAGTTTTTAGAGTCGTCAAACTCTATTCTCTATTTCAATAATACGGAGCCTATCAAATAGGGCAAAAAAAAAGCCGATCTACTTAAAGCAGATCGGCTATCCTTTACAATTAGAATTTAAGTCTTAGAAGACTGAATCTCTTTGCGAATGTCTTGAGCAAGAGTTTTCACTTCCTGCATCGCTTTACGAGCACGAGTACCAGCAGCCTTATTGCCTTTATCGTAGAACTTAGCGAAGTCATCCTCAGCGCTAATGATTAAATTCTTGAGTTGTTCGAATTTTTCCATGTTGTCCAAATTTACGTTAATGGGGGCAAGATATAACAAATCTATTTTTTTGCAAAGAAAACTAGAGCAATGTGCCACTAAATTCGGGGTTTTTATACCCTCCTGCCTCGATTTTTGCTCGAATTGTCTTAAAAGCTTCCAAAGTGTATTCCACATCGGCCTCAGTATGGGCAGCTGTTGGGATGATGCGAAGCAAAATAACGCCTCGTTCCACAACGGGATAAGCCACACCAGAAGCAAAAATATTGAAGTTTTCACGCAAATCGCGAATCACAGCCATCGCCGTAAATCCATCACCTTCTAGGTAGACAGGGGTAACGGGAGACTGAGTATCACCAATACTAAAGCCTTCATCTTTCAAACCATTTTGGAGCTTATTGACGATGTTCCAAAGGTCAGAACGTAACTCAGGCATAGTGCGCAACATCTCTAAGCGTTTGATAGCCCCAATAGTCATGGGCATACATAGAGACTTGGCGTAGATCTGACTACGCATATTGTACTTCAAAAACTGGATCACCTTTTTGTCCGCAGCAATGAAGGCTCCAAAACCTGCCATAGACTTGGCGAATGTATTGAAGAGCACATCAATTTTATCCTGAACGCCAAAGTGTTCACCAGTACCAATACCCGTTTCACCCATAACCCCAAAACCATGGGCGTCATCGACAAACAAACGAGCATTATATTTTTCTTTGAGGTCTGCAATCACATCTAAGCGACCAAGGTCGCCTCTCATACCAAAGACACCTTCAGTAATGATCAACACACCACCGCCAGTCTTTTCAACGATTTTGCTAGCCTTGATCAAACGATCCTCAAGCTGCTCCATATCATTGTGGCGAAACACAAAACGCTTAGCCATGCTAAGGTTCATACCATCCATGAGACAAGCATGAGAAAGCTGATCATAAACGATGACATCACGGCGGTCAGTCATGGTTTGCACCACAGACACACACCCCTGATAGCCAAAGTTCAACAGGAAGGCATCTTCCTTTTGCATAAACTCAGCAGCTTGACGTTCAAACTCCTCATGAGGGTTTGAGTTGCCAGTAAGCATCCGAGATCCCATAGGATAAGCCAATCCCCAATCTGCTGCTGCCTGAGCATCAGCTTTGCGAATTTCTGGATGGTTGGCCAGGCCTAAGTAAGAATTGAGCGACCAGCAAAGAACCTCTTTGCCATTAAACATCATGCGAGGTCCGATCTCCCCTTCCAGTTTTGGATAGGCGACGTACCCATGACCGATAGCGGCAAATTGCCCCAGGTCGGTCTGCATAGCGCGGTCAATTTTATCAAAGATGTCCAAGATTGTATTAGGTTATCCGTTTAATAATAGATTGATTGCGCGAAATTACAATGATTTTCCCGAATATGAAAAAGCGCATTTAAGCAATGCCTCTAAATTTGAAGTTCAGGATTTTTTATATCATTATAGAATATAGTATTTAGGCCATCGTGCTCAACTCATGCATTTTACCCCACATATCGATTCCGGAGGGATTCATATCCTGTCCAAAATCTCGCTCCAGTTTGAAGAAATATACCTCAAAGTCCTTCATAAGGAAAACCGAATCTATTCGGATGCCGAAGTAAATGAACTGCCCAAACCTTTTTTCTATAACCTCCATCGACAAGAATGGGAAATGCGTACTAAACATTTCCAGCGCTTACGACTCTATCTAAAAAAACTAGATAAGCCATTAAAAATCATGGACTAAGGTTGTGGGACCGGATGGTTATAAAATCCATCCGCCCAGATCCCGAATACCGAAATTTGGGGAGTGGATATTAATCTATCAAGTTTACAACAAGCCCGCAGGGTCTGCGC
>JBGCFB010000243.1:0-6989 GCA_045106685.1 Bacteroidia bacterium
GAGCGAAAAAGTCATTAGCGTTAGTATTACTTGATGACATATTATTTAGTGTTGTTTGTAAGCTTTGAGTAGCACTTCAAAGATAGAAAAAAGTGCTAGCTTTAGTCATCATCACTTATTCACGTTCTAATCATATTTTTCCCATAGAAAAATTCAACTTTCACCCCTTATTTATTCCCATGAAAAAAAACATCCTATTAACTATCGCTACACTATTATTGCTTAGCCTTTCATCCTTCACTTTGGCCCAGTCCTTTACACCATTTCAAAAATACATAGGAAATGGGCAGCGCGATATCGCTTTTGGTATTGAAACAATGACCGATACCAGCTTCTTAGTCTACGGTGTGATCCAACCTGACAATTCAAATCCGGCCGACGGCCTCTTACTCGAAATAAACAGAAGAGGCGATGTGCTTGGCAGTCAATTTCTGGAGCAAGGAGGCAGAGAAGGGATTCGAGGCGCTTTCATTCTTCCTCGCGGAAACATCATGACCGCAGGAAATACCAACCATAACGGCAACAGAACTGGGAATGATGACTTTGCAATCAATAAAGTTGGAAAAAACGGCTCTGTCGTAACAGCTAATTATGTAGGAACCAGTAGTGGTGATGAGCAGATGCACGGATCCATACTCTCTAATGATTACCATATGATTTCTGTAGGTATAGATGCGCAAGGCGCTTCAGTATCCGGCTTATTAAACAAAGTGGACACTGCAGGCAATAGTCTCTGGGCCAAGACTTGGTCCACAGGACCTGATCGGGATGGTTTTTGGGCGGTTACTGAAGCAAATCAAGGCTATTACGTCACAGGCGGCACGAACTTTCAAAGCCCAACAGATATAAACTCCTCCCTCTGCTATATCGATCAAAACGGGAATCTCATTTTCTCAAAAATATATAATGATGGTTCTCCAAGTGACAACCCTGCGTCTCAAAATATACGCCCAATTTGTAAGCTCAATGATACAAGTATCCTCTTTGCCGAATCTGTTTCACGAGGAGTAAATGATTATGACATTTTACTCATCAATGCTGATAGTGCAGGAGATGTGCGCTGGGCAAAGACGTATGGTGGCACTGGTGAAGAAGTAGCGCAGTTTATCAAAGTAGCAAAAGACGGAAACATCATCGTAGGAGGTCAAACGACTTCTTTCGGTAATGCGGGAAATGCTGATGGCATGCTCTTTAAAATTGACCACGATGGCAATATCATGTGGGCACATGCCTATGGCGGAATGGGAAAAGATGTATTACTAAATGTCAAAGGTTTTGGAGGAAAGGCCAGCGGAGGATACCTCATCGTAGGTGAAACGACATCGTTTAATACTAATAGCTCCAGCGATATCTACTTACTGGGCGTACGTGATGACGGCACAGGTTTTTCAACATGCTTTACAGAAGACATTCCACTTGAAACCGAAACCAGAACAATCACTGTCCAAACTCAAGGATCACTTGGTAACTATACGATATTCCCGACGCGTACTGCAACCGTCCAATCAGGCAGCCTTACCTCGATTACTACGGGCTGTGAAGGGACGAGCAGTATAGCGCAAACAATCAGTCCACAAACGATTTCAATTTCTCCCAACCCAAGTACTGGCATCATTCGGGCTGCTTCTTCAGAGTACCGTATTCTGGGCTTGCGAATTTATGATATGGCAGGTCGCATGCTACATGGAAGGTACCTGGCCCAACCAGCTTCTGAGACAAGTATTCATATTGCTGAAGCAGGAGTGTATGTGCTTAGTATTGAAACAACGGCTGGTATTGTAAGAAAAAAGGTGATTATCCAATAAGGTTCAAAAATTCAAACAGGATATCTGGAAACCTATTCTTAAGTAGCAGCGCACTTAGAGTGCGCTGCTACTTTTATTTTGAAATCCTTGCCTGCTTTTCCCTAACTATCAAATAGGCCACAATCATATTAGGCACCCAGGATAACCAGGCGACGATTTTATATGCTACCAAAAAGCCTCCTGTACCATAGATGAGTAAGGGCAGCCAAATCCGTAGCGTCACTGCTCCAAAGCAGGCGGCATAGCTATAGATCATCATGATCTCATGACGAATGGTATCCCTTTTCTTGATGGCGAGGTAGCTCCGTATGGTCGTGTATAACCATATTACACCAAGACTAAGAAAGCCTAACATACTGATCAATCCGCCTGTGGCATGAAAGCCAATATAGAGGCTACAGGTTCCGCTGATAAGCACAGCGATAACATATACCTTCCCGATATTACGGTGGAGCGTTAGGTTCCGCTTTCGCAATTTGGTACTGAACTGCATCCAACCTATAAGTAAAGCTAAGCCGCCCAACAGGATGTGGCCATAAAAGCCGATGTTCCACAGGACATCTGAAAGCAAGGTTTCTGATTTGGAACCGAGCAGCCCAAATCGCCTGTCAACCACAAAGTACATGAGTGGATACAGCCCTATTAGCAGGCATGAGGCAGCAAAAAGCCACCAGCGTATTTTTCGTAGAAGGACCATTTGAAAACAAACTACGGAATTGATAAGCGCATAAAAAAATCGTCGCCCTCAAGAGGGCGACGATCTATATTTCAGATTTCAGAATTACAAATTAACACCAGAGGTGCTAACTCTAACCCTTCAGTGCTTTAGTCATTGTAATACCGATATCGGCTGGAGATTCTACAACGTGAATTCCACAAGCTGCCATAACGTCCATTTTGGCGCGCGCAGTACCAAGTCCACCTGATACGATAGCACCGGCGTGGCCCATGCGGCGTCCCGGAGGCGCTGTCTGTCCTGCTATGAATCCTACCACTGGCTTAGTCGCATTGTCGCGAAGCCATTCGGCTGCTTGCTCTTCGTTTGTACCACCGATCTCACCGATCATGACGATACCTTCTGTATCAGGATCTTCGTTGAAGAGCTTGACGATATCGAGGTGAGGAGAACCGATGATCGGATCACCACCAATACCTACACAAGTAGATTGTCCCATACCTTGCTTGGTCACCTGGTCTACCGCTTCATATGTAAGCGTACCTGAGCGACTTACAATACCGATCTTTCCTGGACGGTGAATAAAGCCTGGCATAATACCAACCTTGGCTTCACCTGGAGTGATAAGTCCTGGACAGTTAGGTCCGATAAGCGTTATTCCACGATCATCGATATAGTTCTGAACATAGATCATGTCCTTTACAGGAATACCTTCCGTAATCGCGATAACGAGTTCAACGCCAGCGTCAGCAGCTTCCATAATGGCATCAGCAGCAAATGCTGGTGGCACAAAAATGATAGAAACATTGGCTTGCGCTTCCTTCACGGCTTCTTCTACTGTGTTGAACACAGGGCGATCAAGGTGCGTCATACCGCCTTTGCGAGGCGTAACTCCGCCGACTACGTTTGTGCCGTATTCGATCATTTGAGATGCGTGAAAGGAACCTTCCTTTCCTGTAAAACCCTGGACTATAATCTTGGAGTCCTTATTAACGAGGATGCTCATTGTGGTATGTTGGTGGTTTGGTTGGAGGCCAAAAGTAGTAATTATTTGAAACTATTCGGGCAGGCTAGTTTTGTGTTTAGAGTTAAGGGTTTTGAGTTATGTTTTCCTATTCATCATTCTGATTAAACTCAAAACACCCAACCCAAAACTCACAACAATCAAGATCGCTTGTTGAGAATCAGACGCCTTCGCGAAGCTGAGTGATTGGCTGGGCCAAAACTGCGAAATCAGGGTAGATATCTTTTACCAAAGAAAACTTCTCCTGATACATTTCAGTCGAGCTTGCGTTGCGCTCTGTAAAGGTGCGTAAATGTGTGAAGTACTCCTGTACTTCAGGGTGCTTCTTGCTTATGTGAAGTGATTCAACCTTATTAAGCTCGAAGTCTTTTTCGCGTGAAAAATAAGTAACCAACAAAGCCTTCATTTTCTGCTGCTCTTCTGCTTCAAAATTAGAGTCGGCAAATGACTTGATGATTTCCTGAATAAATGGACGTTCTTCAGCGTCGTCGCTGACAAATCGGGAAAGCGATTTCCAGAACAAATAAGGAATGAATGCACCTCCGAAGCGGTTCATCGCACGGAGGATAAATGCCGTTCTTGTTTCAGCATCTGCTTCAGCTTCCTCATGAAGAGGCTTTAGCGCAGCAGCTAGCTGACCACGGTCCTCTTCCCATTCGCCATAAAACTGGTCTTCAATCTTGTCTAATGCTTTCACTAAATCCATATGGTCCGGGCTGTTGGGGTTATATACAAACAATGAGACCAAAGGCTTAAGGCCTCTGGTCTTGGGTGCAAATGTAACGGTTTTCGGGCAGAAGGAAAAGTCTTTTTTGTTGGTTAAAAAGAGGCTTTCACATCTACAATACAGATTCTCCATTCGTGCAGCATTCACATCTCCAATTACTCTTCTGCAATCTCCAATCAGCAATATACTTTTATGGATTGCAGATTAGTGATCAGTGATTCTAGATATTTGAAATGGTAATAAAAAGTAACCTTTTTAGACGACTTTTGGCTTTTTTAGTACCTTACCACTAATGAAAAAACTACGAGGCATACCCAGAATTCTGAAAATAAACCATGTCGACGGCTACCGAATTTCGCTATTATTCAACAATGGGGAATCACGCTACCTCGAACTTGACGCTTTTCTACAAAAAACACTCCGAATTTCGCCAAAAAGCCCAGGAAATCAGCTCCTCAAACATCGCACGCTCATGCATGATGTTACGGTACTTAATACAACCATCGGATGGCCAAAACTAGGAGTCATGGATACGGATGAAGCTGGCAATTCAATTTGGTACCCTTTTGAGCTAGACCCATTGCTCTTATTCAAACATAGCACACCAGATCCAAGTCACAACATTGCCATCGGAGATATGATCAAGCATGCTCGTCAGCAAGCAAAGCTCACCCAGACTCAACTAGCCGACAGGAGCGGAACTACAAAGCAATACATATCCCGACTGGAAAATAACAAGTCTGATGTTGAGTTGCTTACACTCAAGAAAATTGTAGAAGCTGGGCTTGGCAAGCAACTCCAGATTGCCATTTCGTAACACAGTCTCCCAACTTTTATAATTTCACCACTTCAATTAACAACCCTGTTTCCATGAAGAACACGCTAACACTGATCCTCATCTCGATTCTCATCCTTTGTCTTTCCTGTAATTCCCTTTTTGCCCAAAAACGCAAAAAGAAGAAGCAAACGCAGGAACCCGTTAAAAGACCATGGGTATTTGACAGCAAGACAAACACGCTCAACCTCTATTATTCCTCAGGCACAAAACGCCTTAAAGCTCGCTATAAGGATGGTATTCTCCTTCCCTTTCATACTGAGAGCTGGAATAAAGAAGGCAAACCTTTAAGAACGATTGTCAGGGACGAAAATGAGAAAGTCATCCAAAACATTTATTCCTACACCAATTCTACCGAAACAACGGACATCAACCCTGAGACGAATAAAGCTATCCTCAAAACCATCAAGCACCAAGACGGATCAAGCGAAGTCATTCGATATGCCCAGCAAGGAAAAACTGATTCATCCTTTTCATATTTTCCAGATAAAAAGCTCGCTCATGTCTCTATTACGATCACGCGTGACACTGCACTTCTCAGACTAGACCCTTTTGCAAGAAGAAAAAAGCTTATCAGAAAAGACTCAAGCTACGCCTTCACAAAGCACCTCAATAGCTGGAATATCGATGGTGAACAGGAGTGCAAAAATGGAAACGGATTATCCACTGATTATTATTTTAAATCAGCTACAGAAACAAGCCTTTACAACCATACTGACATCGCGACGATTCGAATGACAAGGATGGTAAAAGCAGGCAAGTTTCACGGTTCTTATTCGTATTTTGATCGAAATGGAAAGCTCGCCTTTTCAGGAATCTATCATAATAATACAATGGGCGATACGCTCTGGGTGCACAATCGAGAGACTGGAGAAAAAGAGAGTGTGATTGACTTCGGTTTGGGCGATGATTGGAGGACTTTTGCGAACAAGTACGAAGCTGATTTTCCAAAACTTGCAAGACTTTTATACAGGGAACCAAAGGATGTCATACCGAAAATTCGTTATCCTGGCATCGCACGGGAAGCGAATATTGAGGGAGAGTATGTAGTTAAGGGTTTGATAGATGAAAAAGGAAAGCTTATTACTTTTTACCCTATCCAGTTTGCCCATCCTATTTTAATGGAGGCAGTTGATCAACATATAACCAAGCTGCATTTTAATGGGCGACATGAGACGTTTACTTACAAAAAGTACTGGGTGAATATTCCTTTTACTTTTCGTTTGTTGAATTAAATTGCCTCAATTTATTTTAGGCATAGACACATCTCCAATTACTCTTCTCCAATCAGCAATAAATGTCCTGGATTGCAAATTGCAGAAGAGTGATTCTAGATTTTTAAAATTTAATATCTACTTCCCCTCCAGCACCTTATACTCCCAGGCGCCTAGCTCCATCGACATATCAGCTTTTAAAAGCACAGCATCAGGAGTAAACACATCGATATAAGCGCCCGCAAAGCCGCTTCCCTGAAGCGCGAAGCTTTGCTTTTCAGCAGAAAGATTCAGAATAACGACAACCTTGTCGCCTTCTTTTTGGCGGATAAAGGCATATATATGCTCATCATTACCTGTTGGGATTTTTACCAATTCACCGCCGTGATCGCCGTTCCAAAGTGCTTTGTTGCGGTGCTTGAGTTCGAAGAGGGTTTTGTAAAAACCTGCATAAGCAAAGTCACCCCATTCCATTTCGTCTTTTTTGAAAAACTCCAACTGCTTATCCATCGCTGACTCCTGACCAGAGTAGATCAACGGCATACCGTCAAAGGTCGCCGTCAAGACCGCAAAGGTCTTATGGCTGTCGCCCATACGGGCCATCTCAGTTCCTGACCAGGAATTTTCGTCGTGATTAGATGTGAAGTGCATCTTGTATCCCGATTGATACATGCTGTCATACTTCGCCAGCACACGATCGATATCCAG
>JBGCFB010000244.1:0-3858 GCA_045106685.1 Bacteroidia bacterium
GTCGCAGCATCGACCATCATTTCATTATCGACATACAATGTTTTTCCGGTCGTATTAAGCAAATTATGTACAGTAAGCAGATCCGAACGACTCACATCAGGAGTTGTGGTAAAGACAGTCATCCCCTGCCCTACCTGCGCAGGCAGGTTCGGCATAGCGCGAATCACCTTCGGCGTTCCAAGCCATTCACGAATCGTAGCGATAGACTTACCAGCCATAATCGAAAGTATAAGTTGATCGGGATGGGTAAAGTCTCCCAAATCTGCTGCCAAATCTTCAAAATCCTGCGGCTTTACAGCCAGTACGATCAAGTCCATATCGGCCAGAAAATCGTCGGGAACACTGCGCACCGGATTGCTGGTAACTTTACTAATCTCAGGAAGGCGACGCTGGCTGCGATCAATAAAATAGAGCTGGGCTGGCTTTACGATTGATGTGTGTATAAAACCGTGGGCGTAGGTTAAGC
Organism: Bacteroidia bacterium; assembly: GCA_045106685.1. Taxonomy (GTDB): domain Bacteria; phylum Bacteroidota; class Bacteroidia; order J057; family J057; genus JAUIGE01. Next base: position 467 of record JBGCFB010000244.1, read on the forward strand.
CCATATTTCCGGCTCCAACTATGGCGATTTTCATGGTTTCGATTTTTTATAAGGCCGCAAAATTATTCAAAAAAGCAATGTAAACCATCGTATGTAAATGACATTTTTGGTTTTTGCTAAGGGATTGCAGATTGACGATTGGCGATAGACTATTTCAGACTTAGTGTTGCAGCCACTAACCCAACCAACCCTCCAATAGATCTCCAACTGCGTATGAAAGAATCGCTGCCAATCCACCAAGAAGCAAGGTTTCCAGAATCGCTCGAATGATGTTCGTTTTGGTAAAAACACTTTTAAGCCAACCTATCAACACAAAAGCCAAGGATGTAAATACACAGGCAACGGGAAACAGGAGTTTGGGATCAATAGGCGAATATGCATTCCACACATAGGTGAGTAGCGGAATAAGTCCCATAAGGCAAAATGCAAAGAAGGTCATTATAGCACTGTGAGAAGGCTTATTCCCAGACTCATGGCTTTGGTAAACCTCGCTAAGCAGGCTTTTTCTAAACACTGTTTTGTGCCCACTAATTGCATCGATAAGATTTTGTAATCGAGACCCTTTTACTCCCTGACGGGCATAAGCTTCTCGCAAAAGCGCTTTTTGGGCATCCATGTTCTGAGCAATATCATGCTCCACATGCTGAGATTGTCTTTCGTAGGATTGTTGGGCAGTTTTTTCACTTAAAAAATTCCCCACTGACATAGAGAAGCCATCAGCGATGAGATTGGCGAAGCCTAGAATCAGCACCACATTCGTATCGAGGTTTGCTCCGGCAGCACCTGCCACAACCGCAAAGGTTGTGATGCTACCATCGATTCCGCCATAGACGAACTCTGGAAGAAACTGCTTAAATGTCGCTCGAAAACTCATTCGTTTATTTTGAAACCCAGCGATTACCAGCGATCCAATATCGCCACGGCAAAATAGCATCAGGGCCAGGAAAATTCATACCGATACGCGGACCAGTTGTAATGTTTTCTTCTTTTAGCCTAAAACCATCATCATATATATAAAGCGGAGAACCTTGCAGCAAAATTGCATTATGCTCCATTCCGATTCCCATCGCCTGGGTGACGCGACCTGGACCACCGGTGAGGACTTTGCCAGCGGAAGATATATTGCGTCGAATCTGCATATGAGCTAGGCCCTCGAGCGGCTCTACCGCACGAATCAGCACCGCTTCAGCGACATTTTTTTTGTTTGTCACCACATTAAAAAGCCGATGAATGCCGTAGCAGATATACACATATGAAAGACCGCCTGGCTCAAAAAACACCTCCGTACGCGGCGTTCGCTTGCCTTGATATGCATGACAACCTCGCTCCGTTTCGGAGTACGCCTCTGTCTCGACAATGCGAGCAGTGGTGACCAAGTCATCGATTTCAGTATAGATAACCTTCCCCAATAATTCACGCGCCACGAGATTGACGTCGTCACGTTGGTAGAATGCGGTTGGGAGAGGTTTTGTCATTTTTGTGGTTTGATAAAATAAGGATACAAAAAATTGCCTGAGTTAAATAACCCAGGCAATTCTATATATACGATATATCTCTCAGGCCAGCAGCAAGCAGCCAACGGCCAGAGGCATTCAATTACTCTTTCTTATCACCAAGGCTATATACAAAACCGATGCTCAACACATGACGGAACTGTGTACGTGGGCCTGTGGCTCCAGTCGCAACTCCGTTATCGTCTACAAGTGCGAATCTGATGTCGTCATCATAGATCAAGCTAGTAGCAAATGTTGTTGAAAGGAACTTGTTCACTTTGAATGAAAAAAGCTGGTCCCAGTTAACGTCAACATTACCAAAGTTCTCAAGGTAGTTTGTAAAGAAGTTAGCTGAAGTTTGGTACGCAACATTCTCTGCAAGATCACGGCGATACTTCACACCGAGGTTAGCACCAAGCTCTGTACGCACAGCACTTCCAATATCTGCCAAAGGCACATATAGTGGGCGAAGTGCTTCGTCTCCTACGATTGTAAATTTGGCATTGATAGGAGCAAAAGCGATGCTTGTGTTCGCATTTGGCTGCCAGTCAAGACCTAGACCGAGGTTCAGGTATGCAGGATTGAAGAGACGAGAAATGATGTTGGTAGATGTACCAGGCTCTACTGTATTGTTAGGAATTCCTCCGTCGAAACCGAGGTCAAACTGCGTACGGAAGTTAAGAAAGAGACCACCGAGTAGTTTTTCCTGGAGTTTTACACCTGCTTTTGAGTTCAACTCAATACGGTCATCACTCTTAAGAAATGGCTGGTCACCTACTTTGGTACGACCATATGCCATATCGAGTGTATTGGCCCACTGGAATTTACCTTTGTTGTAATCTGCATACAAGTTCACCAATCCACCGATACCGATAGCGTTAGCTCCACCACCTTGCCAGTAGTTAGAGAAACCAGTATTAGTAAAATTCAATGAAAGAGTTGAGCCTTTTGTCCAAGGTCCGGTTGTTTCGGTATCCTGAGCGAATGCGAAACCTGTCATGGCAATTAATGCCAGAATTGTAAATAAACGTTTCATGTTATTAGATTAGGATGTTCAATTAATTAGTTGATTTAGTAAAGAATCAAAAATATTCTGCTCCATCACTTGTTCTATTTCCCCGTCTCATCGTCATAAAATCCTCAGATAGCGCGCTATCTTTCGGTTTTATTCCTTGATCCGGCAAAAAATAACTGCGTGCTGGATTTGTCTATTTTTTCATCTTCACTTAAAATCGAAATTTCGACCGCGAAACTACTGCATCGTCACGCAAATCCATGATTTTTTTTCTAATAATTATAATACTTGCCATTCTTGCCTTCAGCGCACAAGCCGATGGAAAGAAAATAGAGCGACAGGACATTTCTGTTGCGATAGGCGTAACGGTAGGGACCTTTGTATTAATAGCCGTCGGAAGGGCAATACAGATTTTGTTTTAATTAGCTGACTAGTCATTATTCATTGCTAATGATACATGACTAATGATCAATGAAAAGCTCATTGATCTCAGTCTTAACCTTCTTGGGGAGTTTGGAAAAAACAAGCTCATAGCTATGTCTGATCAGGTGCCGTAACAACTTACTTTCGAGGCCCAGCCCAAAAATCACGGTATTCCAGTGTTTCTTATTCATATGCCAACCCGGCAGAATCTCCTCCGCATGCTTTTCGCGCAGCTCGATTGCATATTCCGGGTCGCATTTCAGGTTGATGCGATCGCCACTATCGAGCGACATCAGCGCGTACATCTTGCCTCCTACTTTGAAGACAAGCGTCTGCTCTCCAAAAGGAAATCCTTCTTCTGTTCCAGGCAGACTGAGGCAAAATTCGCGGACCGATTCTACATGTTCCATATTAAAGGCAAAATACAGGAAAATTTGAAATCGAAGTATGTATCTTCGCCG
>JBGCFB010000245.1:0-21490 GCA_045106685.1 Bacteroidia bacterium
GTCATGTCGAGCCGCGGAGCTGGCGAGACATCTTGACTTTTAGCTAATTGGTCGATAAAGTCAAGATTTCTCCTCAGCTACGCGAGTCGAAATGACAATTTTTCTAAAAAATTGGCTTATGCGGATTCGTTAGACAACCTCCTTGTCTGAAACCAAAATCTCTACGCATTATGACCATTTTATTTTTTTCGTTTTACTAAGAAAATCAGGGCTTTCCTATAAAAATCTGATGCCGTATCTCGTATTTCCACCGTGGCCTTTAGTTTCCCTCGTTTCCCTTCCTCTCTTTTGATGGAGATACTACATACGAGATTAGGAGTGTTCATTCATTTTTTTCGAAATAAATAAAACCCTAAACCAACAAAACCTTTTTGTGGCCTGAGCGAAGCCGAAATTGACGGTGGCTGAGCGGAGTCGAAGCCACCTAATATTGCCTTTGGCAATGTTCCCTTCGGTTTCGCTCTGGGAACGATCGGGTGTTGCTAGAACCATGCTTTTTACTGGTATTATAATGATACAAGTCGAAGGTCCCTCAACCAAAAATCTACAGATTTTCTTGCCATTATGGCTTTCTTGACCGGCATAAGATTAGCAACTGGATTCATGAATAGCCCCGATTTTCATAAAAGCTTCCAAGGTATATGTAAGAAAAGCGATATTTGCAGCAAAGAAAGCAATCCTCATCAGCTGATCAATAGGCACGTTTGGGAAAAGCGAAGATCGAGGATCAAGCATCAAGCAGCAAAGACTTTTCCATCAGCTAATCACCGAATCAGCTAATCATCAAATCAATGAACTTCCTCTGCATCGATATTGGAAATACCCGTGCCAAGGCAGCCGTCTTTGATGAAAGTGGTAAACCGAGTGATATATGGAGCTGTGAGCTGGCCGATTTGGAACAAAAACTTGCAAAATGGCTTACTCCTTTTTTTGATACAAAACTAATTGTCGGCTGGATTTCCACGGCTGGAAAAGTCGTTGATTCAGATTGGGAGCTTTGGAGAAAATTTAGTCAAACGCCTCATATAGAATCGATTACACCTACAGATGAGCATTTGCCGATCGCCGTTGCATATGACACACCGCATACCCTAGGTGCTGATAGACTAGTTGCAGCTGTGGCAGCGTGCAGCTATTTTCCAGACAAGCCCGTCTTGGTGATCGACGCAGGTACTGCGATCACCTATGACTGCGTTGATACACATGGAAGTTACCTCGGAGGAGGGATTTCGCCTGGTGTGCGGATGCGCTTTCAGGCACTGCATACCTTCACTGCGAGACTTCCACTTGTAGCCCCTGCGGCCTCAGCGCCGCTCCTTGGCACCAGCACCGAAACCAGCATGCAGGCCGGTGCCCAGCGAGGAGCAATTGCCGAAGTTAAGGGCATGATAAAGGACTATCGCAGGCTGTTGGGGAAGGACCTGAAAGTTTTTCTTACCGGAGGAGACTCCAATACCTTTGAAAAACACTTGAAAAAGCTCAATTTTGCACGCTATCATTTGCTCCTGGAAGGGATATACCTGATTCTGAAACACCGATTACCGATTATATGATTCGCAAATTTTTGTTCTGGGCACTGTTGGTTACTGCCTTTGCAAGCACCGGCCTTGCACAAACCATCACGCTCAGTCCTTATTCACGCTACGGTGTGGGTGATTTTTTTCAAAACACCACCACTCGTAATATGGCCATGGGAGACCTGGGTGTAGCGACGACGCATTACTCAAGCATCAATCGCTTGAATCCTGCCAGCTATGCTGATCTGCTTTACTCCACACTTGATGTGTCGGGTTTTGCTCAGATGAGCCGCCTTCGCGACGCCAATGCAACCGAGCAGCAGTTTACCGCTGGTTTCCAAAATGTGGCTTACGGATTCCCGTCCAATACTGGACCGGTAATCGTTTTTGGTTTTGCTCCCTACACAGGAGTGGGCTACAATGTGAGCCGTACAGATTCTCTCGTCGGTTCGGAAGAGACTCTTGTTTATCAGCGTTCATACACCGGTGAAGGTGGAATCAATCAAGCATTTTTAGGCCTGGGCTTTAACGCCTTAAAAAGAAGACTTAAGATTGGTGTAAATGGCTACTATAACTTCGGTTCTCTTCGCTACACCGGTGAAGTGGCATTTGGTAATTCTAATCTTGGCAATCTTGCTCCGATAGGATATGAAGAGACTGTCTACCTTTCTGGTCCTGGTTTTCAGGTGGGAGCTATTTTTACGGATACACTTTCGGGAAAGCGCAAAGGAAAACCTGCAAAAGGCCGCCGCGCACCGATTACGATGCTGCGCCTGGGTGCTACCATGGATTACAGCGCTGGTCTTAATGGTGACAGAGTTCGCCGCTTTTCGACTTTATATATAGATGCTGGCGACACACTTCCTGGAGTAAGCGGCGATGATGTTGAGCAGGGTCGTTCAGATATTCCTCCCAAATTTGGATTCGGTGCATCGATCATCCGTCCAGGTAGCTGGGAGCTATCGGCTGAAGCCAATTTTCAGGACCTTACCAAGTTTACCTTTTTTGATGTTAGCGGAGGCCTTCAGTCAGGAATGCGGCTCGCGCTTGGTGGCGAGTGGATTCCCAAAATCGACGGTAAAAGCTACTTCCAGCGTATCGCATATCGTGGGGGTTTGTATTACGACAGAGGCTACCTTCAGGTCGCTGACCAAACCGTATCTGACCGAGGATTCTCCTTTGGATTCGGCCTTCCTGCTTCACGTAAAGGAACTTCCCTTTTCAACCGTGAACGTGCCTACTCACGCATTAACCTCGGCTTCGCCGTAGGGCAGCGAGGAAGCATCTCATCAGGCTTGCCGCTCGACGAATTTTATGTTCGTGCCCGTGTAGGTGTCACCATCAGCGAACGCTGGTTCCGTCGCTACCGCGTAGACTAGGGAGTTTTCGCTTTGCGAAAACAATGAAGCGCAGCGCTTCGCGATTTTAGTGAAGAACTTCCAAAGGCTTTAGCCTGTTTATCTTGTACTATTGCCCGATGATTTATCATCTGGGCAATGATGGATATCGCTTCGCGATACCTCTTGTGCCCAGGGAATCAATTCCCGGGCAATATTGAAAAGGGGACACGCTAAAGCATCGAGGTTCTACTTCGCGAAGCGAAAACTCACCTCTGGTAACAGGTGTTTTGCTTCTTCGGTACGCGAATAAAATAGGTTGCTGTGAGCATGATATTGATATCACGCTGAGCGCGTACGACCGTGAGAGGAATTTCGCCATCGCGGCGCAGACTAGCTTGATATTGCTGATTTTCAAACAAATCCATGTGAAGGCTAACGCTGTAGTGGATCGCCCCCCATTCGGTCATTTTGGAAACCATTCCAGCCCCAACGATAAACTCTGGGTCGATACGCCAGGTTTGTGTTCTAGTGGTCGTGATAATGTCAGAACCGAACCGGGTAGCTACAGGATCTTGCAGCAAGTTTCCCACGTTAAAACCGAAACCAGCAAACTCCTTCAGCGCCCAAGGCCTACGAAGGTGAGAGCCCTGGTGGTTGAGCGTAATGCTGCCATGAAGTGCTCGATACGCAAATGGGATTTCGGAGAATCCCTGGCCAGTGATATTGGCCCTCATAAAACTTTGCTCCTCCATGATAAGCCCTGCAATATTGAGATGAAGGTCTTGGCCGATGGACCTGTAAAGGCTTATTCCTGTAGCCCAGCCCCAGGTCCGATGTGCCTGATTGGACGTGCCCTGGAACAATAAACCATCGCCGCCAGGCAAGATCATGCCTCCGGCTGTAATTCCTAAAAGCGCCTTTGGAGGGCGCTGGGCATACATTTGGCTAAAACAAAGCACCCCAAATATTAAATATATACTATATTTAAACTTTCTCATTTTCTCGATGTTGTTAGGTGAGAATCAGGACATTTAATCAAAATGTTTTCATTCATACAAAAAAACTATTCTACACTGGCAAAGTAACTATGTTCTTCTTTAACCAAAAACGCTATTAAAAAGAAATGACGTATGCGCGCGCCAGGGTATTTACAGGAATGATCAGCATTGGCTGGTGGGTACTGCTATGCATCCTTGCTTTGTTTTTAGATGCTTCAGGAGAAATAGCTCGCTATGAAGGTGAAAGCCGCTCGGCAGCTATTCTACTCGTTTTTGTATTAGGATACATTGTTTTAGGCCTACCTTTCGATGTGCTTGGGGGATACGTTTTACCCCGAAAGTTTGAACGACCTGCAGAATCATTCTCTCAATGGTTTGCGAAATGGAGCCGTGGCGTATTGCTGCACGGAGCGCTCCTATGGTCATTTGGGATGATTATCATGTCGGTAGCTGATTGGTTTGGAGTCGTCGCTGCTATAGCAACGGTAGGTGTTATTATGTTATTTCAGGCTCGCTTTCAGTTGTGGTTAGGGCAATTACTCAGCCCCATGAAACTTGCCTATACCTCTACAGTGGGAAATGGTGAAGTCGAGGACCTGGGCCATTTGCGTTTCGCTGTTCTTGAAACAGAAGAGCAAAATTTTACCGGCGGAATCGTCGGACGACCTGGAAAGGAGACGATTGTACTTCCGGCCCAATGGCAAAAAATGCTAAAACCGGAATTGATGGAGATCGTTACTGCGGGTCGCCTGGGGGCGATCATGAGCGGTAGTCGTAATCGTGGACTTGTATTCGCTATTGTTTGGAATTTGATAGGTTTTGCACTCGCTACCATGTTGTCACCGCATGCCTTGGCAAGTGCTGCAGGCGTGATTGATGTTGCGTTAATATTTTCGCTGTTTACGTTTGTGGGAATGTTCGGTATTCTGCCTTTCTTCTCTAGACGGGGAACGCTTGAGGTTGACTCGTGGACTCGTGAGCAGGGTTTGTGTCCCTTTGAATTGCAGCGCGTAATGTCATTTCATAACAAACAGCGAGACGATAACGCCACTCGTCCTACATTCCTTGAGTTTTTCTGCCACCCAATCCCTTCTGTAGAAAACCGTTTGCAGAATTTGTTGCTTGAAGAAGAGCCCAAAGGCGCCTGGCATGTCGCCCGCCAGTCACTGTTCCTTTCCTGGGCAGGCCTGAGTTTGCTCTCGCGATCAGCCCATTGTAACCTTGGCCGCCCAGAATTGTGGGTTATTTTGCCTTGTGATTAGGGTTTTTGAGCGCTAAATCTGCAATCGCTAATAGTCAATCGTCAATTTTCCCCTATCGACTACTTTGCTATTACACGATCGGCAATCACTTCAATAGAATCCTCTTCGCAGGCGATTGTATGCTGAACAAACTCCTTCTTTTTTGCAAGCCCCTTATCATATGCGCTGTCGTAATAGTGTAGGCTAATACGGGTTCCTTCTGCGAAGTTTCCTTGCTCCAGCGCTTCCAGGGCCTGATTGACACGCTGGCCTCCTAGCCTTCGGCTGATTCCGTTGACCGATTTTCTGATTCCCTCTACAGGTGCATTCGAGTATTCATGGACCAGTCGCTTAACTCGCCGTTCGGTCGGCATGTCGACGAGCGTAATAGGAGAGACTAGTTTTTGCTTCCAAAGCGGTTGAGGAATAGCAACTTTTCCGATGCTGACAGACTCATCTTCGAGCCATATCGGCTTGTTGGGATCGCAAGCGCGTAGCGCTTCAAAAAGCGCATGCTCGAAATTCTGCTGCGTAGGTTGGGGCGCTTGCATAAGACCGCCAAAGGCGGAGCCTTTGTGATGTGCCAGACCTTCAAGGTCTATGACCTGCTGGCCTTTGGCCTTCATGGCGAGTAAGATATCTGTCTTTCCACTACCGGTACGGCCGCTGAGAACCTTTAATTTCCAGGGCTTGCCCATATATTCCAGTATCAGATTGCGATATGCTTTGTATCCTCCCTCGATGACCTGGACATCATATCCTGCCATCTCCAGAAGTGAGGCTACGCTTTGTGACCGCATTCCACCTCGCCAGCAATGTACTGCTACTTTTCTTTCAGGAGCGAATTTGTCAATCTGCTTGACCATCGGCGCCATTTTCGGGCCTATATATTCCAATCCTTTTCGAACTGCGACATCCCTGCCAACCTGTTTAAATAGCGTTCCTACAGCGGCACGTTCATCATCATTAAAGATAGGCATGCTTTCTGCTCCAGGCACATAGCCTAAGGCGTATTCGCCAGGACTGCGCACATCTATTAATGGCCTCTCTGTTGGATTATTTTGTTTCAAAAATTTTTCCCAATCAATCAAAATAGCCATAAAGAGGATTATCTTTTTTTAGTAAAAACCAGTTTATAAATAAAAGGCTTTGTATTTTAGCTTTGTGGAGCAAACAATCAGTAAAGACATATCACAAAATAAACCACGGGTTAAGGTAAGAAAAAGAAACCACCCAGGAGCACGAACGCTCCAACTAATCCTCTGGTTAACTACTGGAGGTGCGATTCCTTTTATAGGACTGTTTACATTTTGGGGGTATTCAAATTTTGTGATTATACAATTTCTGGTTGCCGCTCCTCTAGTGAGTATGCTGCTCTTTAATTCAGACAGAACCTTTAAACAGATAAGAGTCTTCACGGGTATCTGGCTGATTCTCGCAATTAGCATTTATAGTTATTGCCTTGGAAAAGGGACGCAGTTTCATTTGACACTTTTGCTGGTTGTGCTAGGTATGGTTCAGACATTTAGCTATACCGAACAGGATCCCTGGCTTCCTCGCCTTCAGATATTGGCGTTTCTGGCTTTTGGAGCTGTAATGCTGGGGCCTAATGTTTCATTTATCGGATTTACCGATCCACTTAGGGTAGAGCTTATTGCCTGTTCGGTGATCGGAGTTATCACGCTTGCCGGAGTTGTGCTTGTCTATTTTTACTATAAAGGCAATATTAAGTACTATCAAACTGCAGCAGTAGAAGTCGATGATTTTTTGAAGCTAGTGGATAATTCTCCCAATGCTTTACTTGTCATTGACGCACAGAAATATTCTGTTTTAAAAGCAAATAAGAATTTTATACGTCTATTCGAATTTGAAAATGAAGCAGCTATTCCTACGCACCTTATTAATGTAATATTCCCCAATTTTGAGCAGGATGAATATGAAAACGTTCTTGAGATCTTAGATAATGATGGGCAATGGACTGCTGAGCGTTCCTTAAAAACCCACAAAGGAAACATCGTACAATGTTCACTCGTGGTTACCAGGATGATCATAAACGATCAGCCCTGTAACCTGATACGGGTTTTTGACAGGACAAAAGAAATCGATGCAGTTGCAAATCTGGAGCGTACAAAAGAACGCCTTGAACTTGCGCTACAGGCGAGCCAGGATGGAATATGGGAGTGGGATCTTGCAGAAGATAGCTTGTATATCTCTTCAAGATGGAAGGAGATGCTGGGATATTCAGAAGAGGAACTGCCGGCTACTTATGAGGTATGGCAGTCTCTAATACTGGATGAAGACAGGGAGCCTACACGTAAGAAAATGTACGCCTATGTGAAACAGAAAGCAGATTCATTTTTTGCTATGGAACGCTACCGTCATAAAGACGGTTCTATCGTCTATATAGAAAGCAGGGCCGTGAGGGTGCTCGGGCCAGGTGGGCGCACCATTAAGGTGGTCGGGTCGCACACTGATATAACTTCGCTAATTAGAGGTGAACAAGAACTCCGTGAAGCGAAGCTAAAAGCAGAAGCAGCAAATTCTGCCAAGAGCCAGTTTTTAGCGAACATGAGTCATGAGATACGGACGCCACTCACAAGTATTCTGGGCTTCACAGAACAACTGCAAAGTGAAGATCTTGATGATCGAATTCAGGAACTTGTTTCATTTATCGCAAGTTCTGGAAAAACGCTGAAGCAGCTTCTCCTCGACATCCTTGATTTCGAACGTATTCAGCAAGGAAAGTTAGAGCTAGCCGCTGATCCTTTTTGCCCTGAATTAGTACTGGATGATTTGGCCGAATTATATCATCAAAAGGCCAAAGTTAAAGGCCTTCAATTTTGGCATGAAGTAATCTGGCCTAAAGGCTTTTTGGTAATGGGTGATAAGCTCCGTTTCAGGCAAGTCCTGGTCAATCTTATTGAAAACGCCTTTAAATTCACAGAAGAAGGAGGAATAAGAATTATTGCGCTTCTCCGGAAAGTCGATGGCGCAGATAGATTATGTGTCTGTGTTACAGATTCCGGACCAGGTATTCCTCAGGAGTTTCAGGAAAATGTATTCGAAGCTTTTACACAATATGATCCTTCCTTTAACCGAAAGCATGAAGGCTCAGGCCTAGGCCTTGGTATCGTGAGGCAAATTGTGGAGTTGATGGATGGAGAAATTGTCTTGGAGAGTCCACCCAATGACTTGATCCTGGACTCAACCACAGGTTCTCGATTTATCTTCAGCATCCCGGTGACACTTGTGGAAGAAGCAGATGTTCCACAAGAAATTGTCACGCCCAAAAGTGCATTGGAATTGCCAGCCCAAACAGTCTTGTTGGCTGAGGATAATAAGCTGAATCGACGCATCGCTACGCACATGCTCAAAAAGCTTGGACTCACCGTATTGGTCGCAGAAGATGGTGTAGAGGCTGTAGCCACCGTAGAGAAACATCCGGAAACATCATTGATTCTAATGGATATCCACATGCCGAATATGGACGGCTATGAAGCATGCAACCGGATAAAGGAAATACATCCATCACTGCCTATTGTAGGCTTGTCAGCCAATGCATTTCAAAGTGATATTGACCGCGCATATAGAGCTGGAATGGATGATTACCTGGCTAAGCCTTATGACCAGGATCAAATCGCTGGTCTTTTAGAGAGATGGCTTTCGGTTCCTGAGCTTCGATGATCAAAAATCCCTGTATCTTTGCAGGCGTATATATGATCGAACAGCAAAAAATTAAAGAGCAAGAAAGAGCGGTTCTCGTTGGTATCTGCCAGCGTGGACAGAGCTTCGAGCAAGCCAAAGAATATTTGGATGAGTTGGCTTTTCTAAGCCAAACGGCGGGCGCACGTACGGTGCGATCTTTTATCCAAAAACTAGATCGCCCCAATGCAAAGACCTATGTCGGCACGGGCAAACTGGAAGAGATTCTTGAGGCGATAGAAGAGAGTGAAGCTAATCTCGTCATCTTTGATGATGATCTTAGTCCTTCCCAAACACGCAATATTGATAAAGTTCTGAATGTCAAGGTGATTGACCGTTCGGCACTCATTCTGCACATCTTCTCCGAACGCGCCCAAACGGCGCAAGCTCGCATACAAGTTGAGCTCGCTCAATACCAGTATATGCTTCCGCGTCTTACAGGACTCTGGACGCACTTGAGCAAGCAGCGCGGTGGTATCGGTATGAAAGGTGCTGGTGAGAAAGAAATCGAAACTGACCGTCGTATTATTCGAGACAAAATATCACAGCACAAGAAGAAACTGATTCAAATAGAAAAGCAGAGCGAAATTCGTCGCAAAAACCGCGATCAGTTTGTGCGTGTTGCACTTGTTGGATACACCAATGTAGGAAAGTCTACGCTGATGAATGTGTTGTCAAAATCTGATGTGCTGGAAGAAAATAAGCTCTTTGCTACACTCGATACGACCGTACGGAAAGTGTTCTTCGGGCAGGTTCCTTTTCTGCTTTCAGATACGGTAGGTTTTATTCGAAAACTGCCTACCCACCTGGTGGAGTCATTTCGGTCCACTTTGGCAGAGACACTTGAGTCTGACATCCTGCTTCATGTTGTAGACCCTCATAATATCGCTTTTGAAGAGCATATGGAGGTTGTCAGAAATACGCTGCGCGATATCGGTGTGAAAAGTCAGCGTGTAATCACTGTCTTCAATAAGTTTGATCTTTTAGAAGAAAAGAAAAAGGCTTATCTGGTAGATAGCTATGTAGGCAAAGATGCAGCTCCGGCTATTTTTGTTTCTGCAAAAAGTGGCTATAATATCAACGAACTCCGCAAACTCATCTACAGCGAGGTTCGCAATAATTACGAAGCTCGCCCAGACCGTCATCGCTTCTATTTCCTGAATATGCCTGCCTATTATTTAGGTGAAGAAATTCTTGAAGAAGAAGAAGAGTAATTATTCATTATGAACAATGGATAATTAGTCATTAAACATGAGTCATGGATGCCCTAAATGAATAATGATCCAATGATAAATGATTAATGTCCCAGTGACTCATGATACATGAATCTGCTTCATAGCTCTCAATTATAATTCCTAAATTTGGTTCCTATTTACATACATTAGAACGATCATGGATCCTGTGAAATTTGCAGTTGTAGGCTGCGGAAATATTGGTAAAAGACATCTTGCAGTTATTGATGCCGACGAGCGCGCCGAAATCGACGCCATTTGCGATAACGTCCCCGAGACTGCAGCCCATTTTTCGGAACTTTATGAGATCCCTAAAAGCTTCACGGATTATACCAAGATGCTGGCAGAAACGGATGCCAATATCATCAGCATTTGTACGCCGCACGGCTTGCATGCCGAGATGACGATTGCAGCGGCTGAAGCTGGTAAGCATATCCTTGTAGAAAAGCCGATGGCGCTTTCTGTAGAAGATTGCAATCGCATGATAGCTGCCGCAAAAGCGAATAATGTAGAGCTGATGGTCGTAAAGCAAAATCGCTACAATAAGCCGATTGCCCTAGCGCGAAAAGCTATAGAGGAAGGTAAACTGGGAAAGGTCTATCTGGTAGAATGTAATGTGCTTTGGAACCGTCACGCCGGCTATTATAATGACTCTAATTGGCGAGGGAGCAAAGACCTTGAAGGCGGCGCGCTTCATACACAGGTAAGCCACTTTATTGATTTGCTTATTTGGTGGTTTGGCGATGTGGTTTCTGCGAAAACGAGCATCCAGACACAGATGCAGCCCATCGAGATTGAAGATACCGGTATTACTGCGCTCCAGTTCTCGTCAGGAGTAATGGGAAATTTGGTGTGGACCACGTGTGTCTACAATAAGAATTATGAAGGCAGCATCACCATTGTAGGTGAAAAAGGAACCATCAAAATCGGTGGTCGCTACCTCAATCAGATCGACTTTTGGGATGTGCAATCGTATCCACTTCCTGAAAATATTGAGTTTGATGATAAGCCAAACTCATACGGCAAGTATCAAGGAACCAGCTCCAATCACGACAAAGTCGTTTCCAATGTTATCGCTCGCTTGCTCAACGAACGCCACGACGTCGTCGAAGGTGATGAAGGCATTAAGACGATTGAAGCGATCGAAATGATTTATGCGGGTGCTTAGTGCTGAAGGCACTAATTCTGCAATCTGCAATTGCCAATCATCAATCTGCAATCGTTTTTAGGAGAGATCTGCAATTGCCAATCATCAATCTGCAATCGTTTTTAGGAGAGATTTACGATTGCAGATTAGCGATCATTCGATTGCAAAACTTAGGAAACCCTACACAACCCCATCAAGCACACCCGCGACCTTTTCACTTAAGGTTTTGCGGGAATACTTCATGTAGCCGCTTGCGCTCACATGAAGCTTATTTTCCTGAAAGTCAGCGTACCACGCCGCGATCGTTTCTTTAAGCTTCTCCACATCATCGGGCGCGACTGTTAGGCCAGCTTCTGTCTGCTTGAGCACGACTGCCGGGTCGCAGTCTTCCGGGCCAACGCAGAGGATCGGCCTGCGCGAGGCGAGATATTCAAATATTTTCCCGGTCATCCTACCAGGAGCATTTGCCTGCGAATCATTGATCAGTAATAATAAAACGCCTGAGTTCATCATAAGCTCCACTGCACGTTGGTGCGACACGTAGCCAAAAAACTCAAGGTGCTCTTCAAGTCCTTCTTCTTTGATGGAGGTAAATATCTGAGGATCAACTTTTCCTGCCAGATGGATGCGCAGGTCCTTTTTAAATTCCGAACTGGCGTCTGCAAGCTGTTTCAGTGCTTGCCACAGCGGCTGCGGATTGCGGTCACCCGCAAAGGTGCCAAAGTGACCAAGGTTAAAGGTCGTATCAAGCGGCGCTGATTCATCAGGGAAATCTGCCGGGTCAAATCCATTGGTGACGAGGTGTACGTTTTTGGCACCGATTCCAGAAAAGACCTTCACCCAATGGTCTGCAACCGCAAGAACAGCATTGGCCTCGGTCATCACCGCCTTCTCGTAACGCTCATGCTTCCTGCGTGAAGTATCGCTCAGCGGCATCCGTTCAAAGAACTCGATCTGAGTCCAGGGATCACGAAAGTCTGCCACCCAGGGAAGGCCTGTATCACGGTGAACCTTCAGTCCGATGAGGTGAAGGCTATGAGGAGGGCCAGAGGTGATTATAGCATCGACCTGGTTTTCCTTGATGTATTTTTTGACAAATCGGCTTGCAGGTTTAACCCAAAACCTTCTGGCATCGGGTATCAGTAAATTCGCTCTCGCCCAAAGCAGCATTTTGCTCTTGAAGCTGAGTTTAGCTTTGTCTACAAAGAAAAGCTCATCTGCACTTGGGCCTGAGTCTTTACCTGTTTTTTTCTTTTGTAAAAATTGATAAAAACGTCTTGGCTCAATAATCGGAACCTTTACAACCTCCAGATTTTCAGGAATATCTGCTGTCAGACTTTCGTCTATCAAGGGGTAATCTGGATTCTCTGGAGCGAGCACGACTGGTTCCCATCCATAAGTGGGAAGGTGCTTGACCATTTTGAGCCAGCGTTGTACGCCGCCGCCGCCGCTTGGAGGCCAGTAGTACGTGATGATTAAGACTTTTTTCAAATCTTTAGAAATCGTAAACAGTATTTCGTTCTGGTTGCACTACCTCTGTCAGCGCATCAGCATAGTGGTTAAAGCGCTGACAGAGGTTAGCAACCTGGGCGAAGTTGTTTGTGAAAAACAAGTAAAATTCTTTTGCGTAAAATTGAGGCGATTTTAACCCATATACAAGCTAAAATGCCTAAATATACAGCCTACCAGTCCAGCATTCGTGATGTCAACTTTGGTGAAGATGTAAAAGTCGTCGAGCCTGCGAATTTGTACGAGTGCAGTATTGGTAGTAATAGCTTTGTTGGTCCTTTTGTCGAAATTCAGAAAGGAGTCGTTGTGGGAGAACGCTGCAAAGTTCAGTCGCACACCTTTATTTGTGAATTGGTAAGCATTGGTGATGACTGTTTTATCGGTCATGGCGTTATGTTTATTAATGATCTCTTTGCAAAAGGAGGACCCGCCGGAGGCGATACCAGCCTTTGGCAATCGACTCATATCGGGAACCATGTTTCGATCGGGTCCAATGCCACTATTTTACCAGTCACTATCGCCGACCATGTAGTGATCGGTGCTGGTGCCGTTGTAACCAAAGACATTACCGAGGCGGGCGTCTATGTCGGAAACCCAGCTCGTAAAATTCGATAAGTAATCACTATTTAAGCGGAATAGTTTTGTGTTTAGCGTTATGGGTTTTGAGTTACATGCGCATTATTTGAACTCAAAATACCGAACCCAAAACCCAAAACCCGAAACTCAAAACACAAAACTCACAACATTCTTTTAGCCATGCAGATACCATTTGTTGACCTTCAAGCTCAGTATCAGTCCATCAAGTCAGAGATCGATACGGCAATCGCCAATGTGATTGCAGATAACGCATTTATTTCAGGAAAATACGCCCGCCAGTTCGAGGCTGATTTTGCCGATTGGCTCGGGATAAGCCATGTCGTCGCCTGCGCTAATGGCACAGATGCGATAGAAATCTTGCTGCAAGCAATGGGAGTCGGCCCTGGTGATGAGGTCATTGTGCCGGCTGCATCATGGTTCTCTACTTCGGAGGCTGTCAGCTTTATTGGTGCCAAGCCTGTCTTTGTTGATGTAGACGAAACGTATTATACGATCAATCCTGACTTGATCGAAGCCCAAATAACAGAACGCACTAAAGCGATTATTCCAGTCCATTTGTATGGCCAGGCTGCCGCCATGGGGCCTATCATGGAGATCGCTCGCAAACATAACTTGTATGTGTTGGAGGATTGCGCGCAGGCACACAATGCTGAATGGGAAGGCCAACGCGTCGGGACAATGGGCCATGCTGCCAGCTTTAGTTTTTATCCAGGCAAAAATCTGGGAGCATACGGAGATGCCGGATGCATGGTAAGCAATGATGAAGAAATCGCCACGCGAGCTCGCATGATTGCCAATCATGGCCAACTCGTTAAGCACGATCACCAGATGGAAGGGCGCAACAGCCGCATGGATGGTATTCAGGCTGCGATTCTCTCTGCAAAACTTCCCTATCTCAAAGAATGGACCGAAGCAAGACGACAGGTTGCCCGTTGGTACGACCATTATCTACAGGACAGCCCGTGCGAGATTCCCACTATTGCCGATAAAGCGAGTCACGTATTTCATTTATATGTCGTGCAGGTTGAACAAAGAGAGGCTTTACAGGCAAGCCTGAAGGCTGCCGGAATCCCTACGGTTATTCATTATCCCAAACCATTGCCTTTCCTAAAGCCTTACCTTGATCGCTCGCCCAGCCCGGAAGAATATCCAGCCTGCTGGAAGGCTCATACCCGCATACTTTCGTTGCCTATTTTTCCAGAAATGACCGAAGAAATGGTGCAATATGTAGCAGGTCAAATCAAGAAATCAGCTGTTTTGGCTTGAGTAAAGTGAAATTTTTATGCAGAAATGCGAATTATGACTAACTCTTAACATTCAATTAAAGGGTTCTTCCGTAATTTGCGGCCCATGAAACGATTTTGCTTGATTATCGGCTTTTTGGGGGGATTGGGAATTTTGTTTGCCCAAAGTCCCGATGTGTTTAACGAAGAACAAACAGGTGCTGGAAATATTTCTGGAACCATAACGAATCTAGGAACGATCGGTAATGCTTTTAGCGGCTCGTTCAATGTGGAAGGCCGGCCAAGCTGGGAATATCCTGCGGGCAGTGGTATCGAACATATTTTTGACGGAGGACTCTGGGTCGGAGGGCTGGTGAATGGCGAAATCGCCGTAAGTACCGGCGCTGTCGATGATGCCTCAGGCTATGCTACTGGTAAGCAGGGTTTTGAATTTACTTCAAAGGAGCCGCTTGCCGAACGCTCTTCGCTTTTTGATAGCCCTTTCTTTGATCCCAATGCGGTTTCACACCAGGACTTCGTTTCCACTTTTACGGATACCTCAACTACCGTTTTCACAGGTTCCAATAACATCCAAATCCTGAATCACTTGCGCCCTTTGGGAATCAAGGTTGATTTTCAGGCATATAACTGGAACTTCTCCTTCGCCAATTTTTTTGTCATCCTCAATTACCGCATTACCAATGTAAGCGATCAACCTATTGATTCTGCCTATGTTGGTTTTTGGCTTGATGGAGTTGTGCGAAATGTGAATATCACGCCTCCTGGTGGTTCTGCTTTTTATAACAAAGGTGGAAACGGCTATATCGACTCATTGAATATGTGCTATGAGTTTGATGCGCTGGGCGACATCGGCTTTACCGATAGCTACATGGCGACTAAGTATCTGGGTAGTGAGCTAAATGGCAATTGCGTACTTAGTCCTGAATTTCAGGTGCACTATAATACCTGGCAGTTTAGAAACTCTTCCGATCCATTGTATTTCTTTCCGACGAGTGATTTTCAGAAATACAGCAAAATGCAGAATGGCTTGAATAAGCTGTCTTCATGGGAGCAAATCCAGCGCGCAATCGCTGGAGCCAATAACCGCTCGAATCTGATATCCGCCGGACCTTTCGCTACGATAGGCCCTGGTGAATATGTCGATATAGCCTTCTCTATCGTATGTGCTCGTCGCGGATTTGACGGAAATCCGGCCGCCGATAATACTCCTGCTCAGCGTGCAAACCTCGTGCAAAATGCAGGATGGGCCCAGACAGCCTATGACGGTGAAGACATTAACGCCAATTGCGTGCTCGATCCCGGCGAAGACCGTGACGGAGACGGACGCATCACACGCTTTATCCTTCCTACTCCTCCCGATGCTCCTCACATGCGCGTTGAGGCACGTGAAAATGCGATTGACGTTTATTGGGCCGATAACTCGGAGGCGAGCCTTGACCCGATCTCTAAGGAGTTTGACTTTGAAGGATATCGTCTGTACAAAACTGCTATTGGATTTGATGTGCAAGGAATACAAGACCTCAATCAGTCTTTGAAGCTCACGGGTTCGTGGGACATTCCTGGCAATGAAATCACATTTGATAACGGCTTTGAAGAAGTAACGCTGGCGTCACCTGTTACATTCGAAGGAGACACTAATAGCTATGCCTACAAGTACACCTTTGAAAATGTCGCAGATGGCTGGCAGCATGTCATCGCCCTTACGGCCTTTGACCGAGGTGATGAGATCAATAATCTCCAGTCCTTGGAGTCTGCGCCGCTAGCAAATTTGCGCCGCGTATTTGCAGGCAAGCCTGCCAATAACTCCTTTACAAATGGAGCCCCCTTTGCCTATCCGAATCCATACTATGCAGGGGCAGCCTGGGAAGGGGTTTCTTCGTTCCAGGAGGACCGCAAAATATACTTTGCAAACCTGCCTCGCCGTTGTGAGGTTCGAATCTATTCACTTTCAGGTGACCTGATCGATTTTTTCAATCACGATGAAAACTATACGGGTAGCAATGCACGCTGGTATCAGACATACAGTGACACGACAAATACAACATTTTCCGGTGGCGAGCACGCCTGGAATCTGCTTTCACAAGATCAGCAAATTATCGCGCGAGGTTTATACCTCTTTGTGGTTACCGATTTGGAAAGCGGCGATAGCCAGCAAGGCAAATTTGTAATCATTAAATAATTTGATGATTAGCCTATTAACTGATTTGATAATGAATAATTAGTCATGCATCATTAAATCATTCATCCCCACATCAGCTAATCACCACATCATCAAATTAGCTAATCAAACAAGCTTCACAATACTCAGAATCATCAAATTAGCTAATCAACAAATCAGCTAATCAACAAATCAGCTAATCAAACAAGTCAACTTAACCAATAATCATATGAAACGTTCCCTACTCTTAATTTCCCTATTGGGACTGGCAATGGCTATGATGGCCCAAATCCAGACTGTAACAATTTTTCAAGTTCAGGATGTCAATGCAGCCGATCTGCAAATGTGCAATGACACTTCAGCATACCTCGGTGACACTGTAACGACCACAGGTGTTGTCATGATGGACGGAGGCCAGGCATTTTCTGCTGATGGTCATAACCTTTGGCTTCAGGATGGCTTTGGTCCTTTTCAAGGTGTCGACATCCGTGATGGCGAAACTGCCGATCGTCCTACCAACAATCTCGACCAGCTTTTGGCTGGTGACTCGATCCGCATTACTGCGATCGTTGAGCGTTTCGGTGGCGAAACACAACTAAATCCTATTCCTAATGGCGTGACCGTACTCGGAGCTGGAAAAGCTATCGGTTACACCCGCGTAGCAATTAGCGACTTGGGTGATGCAAGCCAGACTAACCAAATCACTACTGGAGAGCAGTGGGAAGGACAATATGTCGAATTGGTAGGTCCACTTACTGTTACTGCTGTTAGTGCTCCTTTTGGTGGAAATCGCCAGACATTCGTAATTTCTGATGGTACTGGAAACAAGATTCAGGTTACTGACCGTTTCCCTGCTGGCCGCTCTTCAAACGCGACAGGCGGTTTGCTTGCTATCCCTCAGGTAGGTGCTCGTTATGACACACTCCGTGGCTATATCACACATAACTATCCTAATGGTTGTGCTGCTGGTGGTGGCCTTGCATTTGGATACGAAATCAACCCATTCCTAAGCTCTGACGTCGTAGTGCAAGCAGGTAGCTCAGCTCCTTCACTTTCTGCACTTAGCCGTAGCCCGATCACACCTACAAGCATGCAGGATGTGAATATCAACGTTACGATTGAAGATGTGGATGGTACTGTTACACTCGCAGAGATGTTCTATGCAGTTGGAGCATCTAACCCTAATTATGTTTCTGTACCAATGACCAACACAGCTGGTGATAACTACACTGCTGCAGTTCCGGCAACAGCATTTAGCGATGGCGACTTTGTGAAGTACTATGTTTGTGCAACTGATAATGACAACCTTTCGGCTTGTCTTCCTGATGTTCCAGGTAGCGCTTCAAACCCACGCTTCTTCACTGTGCGTGACAATGGAAAACTAACAATCCGCGACATCCAGTTCACACCATTTAGCGATGGCCGCTCTGGTTACGATCAGGCAGTTGTTACTGTAGAAGGAGTTGTAGTTGCTTCTGCTGAGGCCACAAGCCTTGGTACAATCTTTATCCAGCAGGAAAACGAGACTCAGTGGGCAGGTATCTTGCTTGCTGGTAACCCTGCACTTTCAGCATTGAAGGAAGGTGATAAGGTCGAAGTAACAGGTACTGTTCTTGATGCAGGCAACGGCCCTAGCTTTGACTTTACTCGTATCGACAACATTACTGCTATCAATACAATCGGTACTGGTGTGATTACACCCGTAGAAATTGACCCTTCTAACTTCTCAGTATATGATGCACAGCTTACCGAGCCATATGAAGGAATGTTGGTTACTGTAAAAACACCTGGTACTACTGGTCAGAAGCTGTATGTTGTAGACAAAAATCCTGACGGACCTACCAACAACTTTGGTGAGTATACCCTCGGTTCTGATATTTTTGACCCGGCTGTAGGGTGTCGCGTACTTGCAGGTCGTAACACTGGTTCTGCTCCTGGTTCATTGAACTTCTCATTTGTAAATGACTCTACCTGGGAGAATAACTCTGGTGTAATGAATGTGCCTGTGTATGAAGTAAACTATCAGGATAGCATGATTTCTATGTCAGGAATCATGTATTACAGCTTTGGTAATATGAAGCTTCTTCCTCGTCGTAACGACGATGTCGTTGCGTATTCAGGTCAGAATGGTATCGGTGTAAGCATCGAAGGCCCACTCGCAGGAAGCGAAGTCGTAGCATATCCTAACCCTGCTTTTGAGCAGTTGAATGTTCGCTATAACTTCCCTGTTGCTGCTAAGGCAAGCATCGTGCTTCGCGACATGCTCGGTCGTACGATCGCTATGGAGCGTGTAAATGGTACTGAAGGCCGCGTAAGCTTCGCTACCAACAGCTATGCAAAAGGTACATACGTACTTACCGTAGTCGCTGAAGGCGCAGTCGTTGCTCGCCAGAAGGTGATCTTGAAATAAGCTATTTCGGCTTTTTGATAATGATTACCACGATTGGTTTTGTAATGGTTGCTAACCTCTGTCAGCGCTTTAAGCATAGTGGTGAAGCGCTGACAGAGGTGGCAGCAACCCAGTCGTGAAAATGCTTAATATACAAAAGGTCCATGCTCTGATTAGGAGTATGGACCTTTGGGGTAAATAATATATATATTCTAAATCTGCGATAAGTGCTTTTTAGAAGGACATCTCCCTAATTATTAGAGAGTCTGAGCCGATATGCGAGGATATTGTAAACCATTTATCTCTCTTGTTAAATATAGATGAGATTCTTGCTTGGGTGTTTTTATTTGGCTTAGTGTATCCAAAATTATTGACCTGATTTTTTTCCCATATTGTAGAATAAGTAGGCTCAATAGGAACAAAGTTGTTTTTCCTTAAATCGAAGCTGATATTCATGTTCCATATCCATTTGCCCGTTTTCGGACCTCTATTCAAAGAAGCGTTGGGATTTACAAGATAAACATTGTTTGATTGTATGCTTCCGAATGATATTACTTCTTTGTTTCCCTCAGAACGGACAATCAAGAAAGGTGCGGAACTAGGGGGAGCCAAGACGTTGTAAAGGACTTTATTAAAGTCTTTCGAGTCTAGCTTTTGTTGGAGAAAATACCGTTTCTTGAGGTATTTATACTTATTGGCAGTAGAATGAGGAAGTGGAAATTGATTTGACAATAAATCAGTGAAAACTTTGGAAAAAGCTGGTTCATTGGTGCCAAAACTTGTGATAAACGAAGATAAATTGTAGCGCCTCAAATAGGTATAATCACTATGTTTATCCTTTCTTTGATAAAACCAAAAGCTGTTTTCTGTAACATAAGTTTTGCCGTTCACAGGCACATAGAAAAAGTCGAATTTCTTGCCATTTTTCAAATCCACAAAAATGATTTCGGTTTGCCTTGGGAATCGCTTGTTTTTGACTTTTATATTTTCTCGGACTAGCAAAAGTTTGTTCTTAACAATGAACATATTGGCGTCATTGAAGCCGTTTAGGGGATTGTTTCCCTCAGAAGAATTAGAAGATTTATAATACTTGAGTTCCATTTCATAACGAAAGTTCTTCGTTGAAAATGGGGGAGGAATATCAGGGCTAGCTGCTGAATTATACACTCTTTGGTTAACTCTACCCCAAATATCGACTGAGCTAATCCTTAAAGACTTCCCTTTTTCATTGATCCAAACAAGATAAAAAATGGAATCTTTAGCATGGAAACCTAAAAGTCTTCTTTTCTGTGCTTTCCCTTGCGGGAAAAGGTTGACATTGATACGCTTTACAGTACCTGAGTCAGGGTTAGGAACATTTAGAAACCCTAGTCCAGTAGGGGTGAAGAAAGGTCCTCCCAATTTGATCCTAAGATGGCCTATCTTTTTTTGACCTGCTAAGAGATAATCTTTGTAACCAGTAGCTTCTGAAGTGCTCCCTCCTGAATAGCTAGAGATTATTTTTTTTTCATCAATGACACTGTCGGTTTTGTCGAGTAAATGATACTGAATAATATTATTACCTGTTGATAAGCATAGTGTATTCCCAAAGTGATTGGTTATACATTCAACATGCTGAATCTCAGTTATTTCGTTTTTTAACGTTATTTCATCTTGGGCCTCAACAGCACATCCCCATAAATAAATGATTAATAGCAAAGTTCTCTTTCTTAGCATAATGGCTTTTTTTTATCGTTAAAACGCTGAATTATAATCAATTGCCTAGTATCAGACAAAAACTCAAGTTTTAAAGAAAAATCTCTCTGCTAGACTGGATTTCGGGTTGTGGGGTCGGCCAGTGTGTAATCCAGTCTTTAGCAGTAGGCTTCAGGCCAAGGGAATCGAGTAGCGAGCTTTTACATAGAACTTTGTGCCTTGTACCTAGAACCTAAAAGTCTTTGCTGCTCGATGCTCGGCCTTTGATCCTCGATCCTTTGGTTTAAGGATTGAACATCTAACATCAAGGATCGAGCAGGGAGGAATACTCGGGAATACATGAAATCCGAGTGCAGGGTAGAGAAATGAGAAATTCACCAAACCCCTCTAATTCCATGTATTTTAAACGCTGCACTCATGTACTCAGTCCGTCTTCCTTGCCGCTCTTCAACAATCGAGACATTTTACCGTAATTTGCTCTAAAGAATAAAACAAGATGAACAAAATAGCCCCGATCGGAATAATCCTCGCCTTTGTAGCTATAGCCGTCGCATTTATCCCAAAGCCAGTAATTACTGATGAAGGTGATAGCGAAGCAACCCATATCAACTGGGTTTCCATGGAAAAAGTGGAAGAGCTTATTATGACAAAACCTCGTCCGGTACTCGTCGATGTGTATACAGATTGGTGTGGCTGGTGCAAAAAGATGGATAAAGACACC
>JBGCFB010000246.1:0-3256 GCA_045106685.1 Bacteroidia bacterium
TTCAAAAGCATGCCCCAGAATCATTGGGCCCCAGGAATTGATCAGGTCGACGTAGTCGTTTCCGTCGGCATCAAACATATATGCGCCTTTGGCGCTTTTGATAAACAATGGATCGCCGCCTACTGATTTGAATGCGCGAACAGGAGAGTTAACGCCTCCTGGAATGTATTGCTGAGCTTCTGCGAAAAGCTTTTTGCTTGTATCGATTTTGTGCATGAAAAAGTTCGACTATTAGTCATTAACAATTAGTGATTGACAATTCCTTCTTGGCCTTAGCATTGCTCAAGCCAAGCGCTAAATTAGCCAGTCTTTTACCTATATTGCTACAAACTTACAATCGCTTAGTAAAGAAGAGAAAATAAACAAAGCCAGCACGATGCTATTTTTTGATGAATCAAGGAAGAAAATCGAAAGCTAGCGTGCTAGCTAAGGATTTTGTGACGCAGAGTCAGTGAAAAATAGCAAGTGATGGAGCAGGTTATTTTTGATTCTTTACTTAACCATTTAGTGAAGTAATATGATACTAACCCGACTTGCTACCGCTTTTTCAATCATCAGCGTATCATTTTTTTGCACATTTTCTCATGCTCAGTCCAATGAAGGCTTATTTGATAGTCAGGACGTTTTGCCCATCACATTTTCATTTGATGTAGGAAGATTGCAACGAAACCGCGAAGTTTCTCCTAAATATCAGGATGCGACCATGTCTTTCCGCACGCCAGACGGAGACAGCACACATATGAAGGTGCAGATCAAGGCGCGCGGAAATTTCCGTCGTACGGATGGCACCTGTAAGCTGCCTCCTTTGCGTGTCCGCTTTTCTAAAAACGACACCATCGATCCTTTTGATGGCGGGCGACGCCTGAAGCTGGTGACTTTATGTCAAGAAGAGTGCTATATCTTGCGCGAATATCTGGTTTACAAGCTTTATCAGGAACTGTCTGAATATAGTCTGAAGGTGCGAATATGCCGCATCACATATGCTGATGAAACAGGGAAGGAAGAACCCGTTTCAGCTTGCGGCTTTTTCATAGAGGATATTCCAAATTTCGCCGCAGGCGTAGACGCTACCGAACTGGATACTACCAGCTATTCGCTCGATGCGATGAATCGTGATCTACTGACGCTTGTGCACATGTTTCAGTACATGATCGGCAATCCTGACCATCATCCTGATCGCCTTCAAAATACGAAGCTTATCCAGCCCAATGATGGCAGCGCACCAATTCCAGTGCCCTATGACTTTGATTGGTCAGGCATGGTCGACGCGAGCTATACCAAAATGGAAGGCTATACCGGTGGTTTATTTACGAAAAGGCGTTTCGTGCCGCTTTGTCGTACGCTGGATGAATTTATGGCTGCGGGCGATATTTTTAGAGCAAAAAGGGCCGCCATGGAAAGCCTGATAACCGAGGCTAAATTCCTAAATGACGCAGATCGTGAGCATATGCTCAATTACATCAATGATTTTTTCAAAGTCATCAATAGTAAAGGGAAGGTGAAAAAGCTCTTTGTGAAGAGTTGTAAGAAGTAGACGGGAGGCTTTTGGCTATTGGCGATTAGCTGTTGGCGATTAGCTGTTGGCCTTTATTAGAAGGAAGCTTCCTTTTTCTTAGGGCCAACGTTTTTGAGTAAAAAGAACATCATGAAGCAGCTTTTACTCTTAATCTTTTGCGGTATTTTTTCTAGTGCTTTTGCTCAATCCTATACACCGATGGTTGTGGAGGGGAAGTACTGGGATGTGTATTTCTACAACCATAGTCAACCATTAAGTTTTGGAAGCTACCATCGCTATACTTTTGGTCCTGATACAATCCTCAATGGTAAAGTGTATAAAAATCTAATGGAAGCCAGGCCGATTGCTTTTCCTAATGGGTTATGGCATCCTAAATACGTCGTTTTTAGTCAAGACTTTGGATGGACACATGAGTTTTTCAGAGAGGATACAACAACAAAACAGGTTTTCCATCTTAGAGGAGAGGAAGATGAATTGCTTTATGATTTCTCCTTGGCAGTAGGCGATACCACTCCATGCGGGGACATTATCTCTGTCATTGATACGGTAATTCTTGCGAACGGCGAGCAACGGACGAGCTACTATTGTTGGGGGAATGAATCCAACCCTTTATGTATTGAAGGAATAGGATCAGAGTATGGGCCACAATATTTGTATCAAGCAATCGGCGCTGGATGGAACCTCGAATGCCACGGCACCATCGGAGGGCCTCCGCTATGGGGCTATAACTGCACCAATCATTTTGTAAGTAATGAACAAGAAATCGAAGCGGTGTTTTCTATATCGCCGAATCCTGTTTTGGGTAAAACTGCCCGAATCACTTCTTCGAAATTGCTGGATCGCGTGCAGTTGTATGACTGTGCGGGGAGGTTAGTTTTGGATGAAAAACTGGAAGGAGATGGCTTGGTCGATGTTGGGGGTTTCCCTTCTGGTCTTTACTATGTGAAAGCAATCGGTTTGAGAGGCGAGATGTATCAGATGGAGAAGCTTGTGGTAATGTGATTAACATATCTTTTAAAAGTACGTATATTTGTACGTATATAAGCACAAAGTAATGATAGCCACAAATTATTCCGAATTCAGATCAGACCTCAAAAACTACCTTGATCAAGTAGAAGACAACAACGATACGCTCATCATTAAGCGATCAAAAGGAAAAGGCACCGTTGTGATTTCGCTTGAAGAATATAATTCGATCATGGAAACCCTTCATATCATGAGTTCCAAAGCTAATGCGGAGCGTTTGTCTGAATCTATTCAACAGATGAAAGATGGCAAGGTTGTAGTCAAAAAGCTAGACGAGCTAGTATGAATATCGTCTTTACCGAGCATGCATTTGAGGAATATGTTTCGTGGCAAAACAGAGACAAGAAGGTTTTCAAAAAGCTCAATGCCCTTATCAAAGAGATAAGCAGAACCCCGTTTGAGGGAAGAGGTAAACCGGAACCTCTGAAATATGAATTAGCCGGATTTTGGTCCAGACGAATTGACCTGGAACACAGGCTCATTTATAAGGTTTCTGATGACCAAGTTTTGGTGTATAGTTGTCGCTATCATTATGACAAATAGCCGCTTCAAAAACCGTAATTGCGCTAACGTATTAGCGGTATTTAGCTAAATTCCGCTAACTAATTGGCGGTCTTTAGCTAAATACCGCTAATTCAAATCAAAGCTACTTTGATTTTGTGAGGCTTTCCTCTTTATAACATAAAGCTCGACGTTCAAGGCTCAAAGCGCGAG